>JAYWHB010000099.1:0-13913 GCA_043777915.1 Deinococcales bacterium | reverse complement strand
TGCCGATGCGGTTGGCATAAATTTTCAAACCATTGGCTATCTCGAGCGCAGCGATTACAACCCAAGTTTAGAACTGGCGTTTAAGCTCTCTGAGTTTTTTGGCTTACCCATCGAAGCAATTTTTTCAAAGACACCATTTAAGCCACTTTCTGAAAGCCTGTACAAAAAAGGAGTCGTATGACCATGCCACAAGAACCCCTCAATTTTAAGTTGTCTCGAGTCACCCCAAAATGGGCATTTAAGCAATCGGCACGGCGCTTTTTGGTGATAACATTTTTTCTTGTACCATTTGTGGCTGGCACTGCCGCAGGGTACATCAATTCGCTTTGGAGCTTGTTATTCGCTCCATTTGCGATTGTGCCGATTGTCTGTTTTCTTTGGCTGGTTGGAGCAACTGGCGCTCGAGCCGATAGCCCAAACGAATACCTTGATGAACGCGAAATTACAGTGCGAAACGAAGTCTACTTAAATGCCTTTCGGATTCTTGGGGCGGTGATTGCCTTTGGTTTTGCGGTCTTTACATTTTTTCCAGACTTACTCGTTGGTACAAATAATGTTTTTGCAACGCTGTTTCCACTGGCTATACTCCTGCCTACTTTTACTTTAGCTTGGACACAACCAGACCCACTCGAGGAGGCATAACCCATGACCCAACCCATCAAAAATCCATTTCCAACGCCAATTCGTCTGTTGGGAAGCCAAAAGAATCGCCGAGTTATAACAGTGTTGAGTATGGTATTTTTGCTGGTAGCAATAGTTTTAGCACGCTCGAGCCAAGGCACTTGGGCATTGGCGGCGGTGATTATCAGTATGGTGCTTGGTGTGGTTCTACATTTTGCCACCCGTAACATTGCCAATGCCATGAACATCATCACCGATGAACGCGAACGCAGTTTACGCGACCACGCCCACCGAATTGCATACTGGGTGCTTTCTGGGATTCTAGGCGGAATTTTTGGACTGGTTGCGGGGTTTATTTCGACTCGAGAAGCCGAACAAGTGCTGGTGTTGGTCAAAGATTTTCATCGTTTAGAAATACAAGTTTTATTACTTTCATTTATGGCTGTTTCATTGGGTTTACTAACCGCTATTATTGCGTGGCTCGAGCCAGACCCACTCGAGGCTGAAGAAACTCAATTCACTCGAGGCTAAGTTTCTTGGGAACTAAAACCTGTTTTTAGCGTATCTAAACCCGAGTGAATCGTGGGGTTTTATAGGGCTGTATTGCCCAAAAAGGAGTCTTATGAAAAAAGTTTTGTTGGTTGGTTTAACAGCACTCGGTTTTGGTTTCACCAGCATTGCCCAAGACGGCACAGCGCAGATTTTTGAACGTGCCAAAGCCGCTCATGGTGGGGCTGCTTTGGATACTTTAAATACCTACTGTGACGTTGGAAACATTTCTTAAACCAAAACGTGATATCTAAACTTCGTGACCCACACAATATGCGCCGTCAATCTTGACACACTATGACTTCCAGAATTAGCTCGATTCACTCAGTTGCTTTACCAATAACCCTAAAACAAGGGAATTAACTGAAAATTATGCACTTTAGTGCATAATTTGCGACCAGTGCATAGAAATAATCAACTTTTTCTGTGGTAGTTCCTCGAGTTGGGCTAAACACTCGATTTTGTAGTGGTAGGTTGTCTGATATGGTTCTTGTCTTGGGCGTTTTCGGACGCGTTTATAACGACAAGCGCGTTTTTAAAAAGCGTTGTAGTGTGAAAATACCAAACTCTTCTTCTAAAGCCTGTTCAAGTTTGACTTTTGTAACACTCAGATGTTGACAATTGGCTTGTACAGCCGCTTTGGTTTGCTCAAAGTCGTGTGGTTGATCGAGAATTGGTTTTCTTCTCCTGTCTGGTTTGGTATTTAAGCCTTGAATCCCTGCGGTTTGGTGTCTGGCATTCTTTAGAGTAGCAGCCTGACTTTGCGGTTGCCCTAGGCTGCTACTTTGGTATGGCAACCATTTGACAGTTGACCTCGTATACTTGGATTATGAAACGATACTTGGTATTGATTTTGGCATTGGTTTTGGTTGGTTGTAATTTACCCGACCCACAAGAAGCGGCTCGACTAAAAACCGAGAATGAAACACTGCAAGCTCAGGTGACGGCGCTGACTTCGGAGCGTGACGCAGCAATGTTGGAGCGTGATGATTTGCGTGGGCGTTTAGAAAAAATTAAAACTGCCCTAGAAAATTTGCCAGCCCTCTCGAGTATGGTTGCACCAAGCCCTGTACCCACTGTGCCTGAAACGACCGTGCCAAGCGTTCCAGAAATCACACCCCCAAGCGTTCCAGAAACAACCACTCCCGAAACTGTTCCAGAGACCACCCCTGCACCGACTGTTCCAACCACACCAGACTCGAGTACCCCCGCCTTACCGCCCGTCAGTGCTGGAACAGATGCCAGTCTGCTCGAGAAATTACAAATCTATACCAATGAGGTCTTGACGGCAGCCCAAAACTTTAAGGCGCAAACCCGTCAAGAAGCGCCGCTAAACTGCACCAATGGCTATGCGGCTGGTGCGTACAATGTACAAGACAGCTTAGACTTAAAAGAATGCAGTATTGTCACCGAAGCCAATGGTGATTACCGTGTTACGGCTCGAGATGCGGCGGGCAATAGCGTTAGCGTCCCCTGAGAATATCCAAATACAACTGTTGTCCCCAAAGTAGTACCAAATTCATCCCTCGAGAATACCCTATGCTCAAAGGATGAATTATTTCGAGCTTTTCAAAGCCTTTGCCCTGATTGGGGCAACCAACTTTGGCGGTGGTGGAAGCGCCCATGTTCAACACCACATGGTCGAACGCCTGAAATGGCTAAGCATGGACGAATACCTCGAGTCTTACAGCATGGTTCAAACCCTACCGGGTCCAGTTTTTTCTAATCTTTGTACCCATGTGGGCGCTCGTTTAGCCGGTTGGCGCGGCGGGATTCTAGCCACCATTGGGGTCAATTTTGCTGGCATCATTGCGATTTTAAGTATTGCCGTGGTGTACTCGAGTGTTGGCAGTAAACCGATTTGGCTCGAGGGATTCCTTAAGGGTGTGGCGGTTGCCGCCGTTGCTATTTCCTTGGCAGCCACAACCCGAGTTGCCCCAAGTGCTTTTCGGACACGTCCAAGTGTCTTTTTGGCATTATCAGCTTTTATTGCCAATGCACTTTTGCACATCAACATTTTGTATGTGCTATTGGTGCTTGTGCCAATTGGCATGTGGCTCGAGTGGCAGGAGGCAAACCGTGCTGTTTGATTTGCTGCTCGAGTTTTTGCGCTTTGGGGTACTGTCCATTGGCGGTGGATTGGCGATGCTCTCAGAAATGAAACGGGTGTTGGTGATTGAACGCCAATGGCTCAGCGCTCAGGTCTTTGTGGACGGTTGGAGCTTAGGGCAGTTTGTACCCGGACCAAACATGCTGGCAATGGCATTTTATGGCTACCGCATCGAAGGTTTACTTGGTGCAGCAGCCGCTTGGCTTGGGATGTTCATGCCGGGCATGGTTGCCAGTATTGTGGCGGCAAAAACATGGCAACGTGTTCGCCACGCACCCCTTGCCAAAGCCTTCCGAGCCGCCATTTTGCCAATTGGTTTTGGATTTGGGGCTGGTGGGGTCTACACCTTGGCTCGGGTTTCAATCACCGATATATTTCAAATAATCCTATCACTAGGACTGCTATTTCTACTGATTCGACTGCGCTTAAATCCAATCGCTACGGTATTCTTGGGCGGTGCAATCGGAATTTTACTTAAGGTTCTGAATTAGCGGGTTAGTCTTCTCGAGAATCAAATAAATAAGAAAGCCAGATTACTCTTAATCAATTCTCAGCAGGGCAGACACGGGGGTCTGCCCCTACACACGTTTGATACCTCAACTTAAATTTGCTTCATCACCTCTACTCTTTCGCCTTTCGCCTTTTGCCTTTTGCCTTTCGCCTTTATCCTCGCTTACAATCTGCAACCCAAAAAACACATAAGCTCAAACCATGATTCTTGTTTGGCATCGCGCCGACCTTCGCACCCACGACCATCCAGCTTTGGCAAGGGCTGCTGCTCGAGGGCAAGTGATACCCTGTTTTATCCTTGACCCGAGTTTGTTAAGTGCGCCCTACACAGGCAATAACCGTGTCGAGTGGTTATACGCTTGCCTGCACGCCTTATCAGAATCCTACCAAGCCCTCGGCTCGAGCTTGCTGCTCTTGGCTGGCACACCAGAAGCCGAGTTATTGCGTCTAGCAAGAGAGTCTGGCGCAAAAGCAGTCTACGCCCTAAAAAGTTATGAACCCATCGGCATGACCCGAGATGCTCGGGTTAAACAAGTCTTAGAAGCGGCTGGAATCGAATTTAGATTGCTGGCTGGCGACTGCGTTCTCGAGCCGAACTCGGTCTTAAATGGCAGTGGCACAATGTACAAGGTTTTTACTCCTTTTTGGCGCACATGGAGCAGTATTCCGATTCCTCAAATTGCAGAAACACCCGAAAAGCTCGAGCCACATGGTTTTTCTGGGATTAAAATTCCAGTACCAAGTAGCACCATTGATTTACCAAAAGCAGGAGAAATTGCTGCCCAACACCGACTCGAGCAGTTTATTCGTCAAGTTGGACTGCATTATGAAACCAAGCGCGATATTCCCAGTCTGAACGGGACAAGTCGGTTGTCGCTCGATTTGCACTTGGGGACGCTCTCGCCAAGGGTCGCTGCCCATCAAGCCGCCCAAGCTGGCATGACTGCATGGGTAAGAGAACTCTGCTGGCGCGATTTTTACCGTCATGTTTTGCTGGCACAACCGCAACTCGAGCATTCGGCGTTTCGCCCAGAATGGAACGATTTTCCTTGGCGCGATGATGTACTAGATTTTGAAACTTGGCAAGCTGGACAAACGGGTTATCCAATCATAGATGCGGGAATGCGCCAACTGAGCAGCACAGGCTGGATGCACAACCGTGTGCGAATGATTGTGGCGAGCTTTTTATGTAAGCACCTGCTGTTGCCTTGGCAAGACGGGGCAGCCCATTTTAACAATTTATTACTCGATGGCGATCTTGCCAGTAACAATGGCGGCTGGCAATGGAGCGCTGGTTGTGGGGTAGATGCCGCGCCGTATTTTAGGGTTTTTAATCCAGTTACCCAAGGTGAAAAATTTGACTCGAGCGCCGAGTATATCAAGCGCTTTGTTCCAGAACTGCAAAACTTAGCCAATAAAGAAGCCCATCAGCCTTGGACTAGCCTGCGCCCACCAAAGAACTATCCCGCCCCAATGTTGCCTTTGGCGTTTGGCAGAGACCGTTTTCTCGGAGCAGCAAAACGGCACTTAAACTCTTCACAAAAGTAATAATCAGCATTTTATTAGGGTTTCTTGTCTGTTTGTCTATTCGCGGGTAATCGCTTTTGCTTGGGGATACTGGTGGCAAGTGTGGTGATTGGCTCAAGTTTGCAGCCCGAAACACACCCATTCGGTCGCACAATTAAGCCAATCGGCGAATTGTTGATGTGTAAAAAGTACCCATAGAATATGGACATGAATGCCAAGTTTCTTATGAATCAAGTAGAATTTGCAAAAACGATAGATAGCCTTAGCAGCGCCGCCTCTTTTTCTGGGGTTATTTCTGTTGCCTTTCAGGACACCATAGTTTATCAAAAGGCTTTTGGATACGCCGACCAAAGTAATAAGCTCGAGAATGAAATTGGTACTCGTTTTGGTATTGCTTCGGGTACAAAATTCTTGACTGCCCTTGCGATTGGCAAGCTGATTGATGCTCAAAAACTGTCGCTTTCCACAAAATTAAAAGACTGCCTTGCTGATGAATTTCCAAATTACGCAGCCGAAATTACGATTGGACACTTACTCAATCACACCTCGGGTATTCCAGATTATTATGATGAAGAAAAAATTACCGACTTTGAAAATTTTGCATTAGATATTCCAATGTACGCCCTAAAAACCCTTCGGGATTATTTGCCAGCCTTTCCAGATGAACCGATGAAATTTAGTCCCGGGACGCGGTTTTCGTATTGCAATGGTGGATTTATTGTCCTCGGTCTGGTGATTGAGGCATTGACGGGCATGAGTTACCAAGATTATGTGACCCAAGAAATTTTGCAACCGATTGGGATGGAGCAGTCAGGTTTTTTTTGGCTAAATAAACTACCTGAAAAAACCGCTTTGGGTTATCTGGAGGACTCGGCTGGTTGGCGTAGCAACATTTATAATCTTCCGATTGTCGGTGGTTCAGATGGTGGTGTGTTTACCACGGTTCAAGACTTAGCCGTTTTATGGAAAGCCTTTTTTGATTTTCAGATTATCTCAAAAGAACTGGTTGAAATCTACTCGAAGCCGTCGGTCAAAGTTGAATCCGAAGGTCAAAATATTTTTTATGGGTATGGACTCTGGATTTACCAAGCCCAAGATACTCGAGAAGTCTATATTTTGGGTGGTGATGCAGGGGTTTCGTTTAAGTCTGGTGTGAATTTGGCAAAAAACCTACAAAGCACAATTATCTCAAACACAACAGGTGGTGTTTGGCGGATACTTAAAGAAACTGATACTGCCCTGCGTAGACTGCTCGAGTATCAAGACTGATACATTTTGTGCTGGCTCGAAATTCAAAACCTTGGCTACGTCATTTGGCGGATACCTCGAGACCCACCAAACTATAAAATTGTGTTGCAGCATAATATTGTCGGTTATTCTAGGAGAAGACAAATGAATTCTGAACCCATTGCAGCACTCAACGTACCTCGAGCCACCTCCTTATTCTCCGAAATGCCGTCCCTCATTAGCCTTGCCATTCCACTTGTGGCGGGTTCTGCCAGTTACACCTTTTACGGCTTAATCAACACTTTTTTTCTCGGTGGGTTGGGCGAAATACCATTGGCTGTGGCTTCTTTAACTGTTTCCATTTCAATTATTTTCTTTGCGGCACTCTACGGGATGCTTGGACCTATTGGCTATTTGATTGGTACGGCATATGGTGCGAATGACTCGAGAAAAATTGCTGAAGTCATGCAGCACGGCTTACTGGTTGCGGCTGGGGTTGGCGCAGTCGGCGCGGGTTTAATGGCATTAACCCTTTTTGCCCTGCCATACATGAATCAACCACTCGAGGTTCGGGCAGTGATTGCCCCGTACTGGTTGTTATCTGCCCTTGCCTTAATTCCGTTCTGTATTACTTTTGTCTATAAGCAATTCTATGATTCAACCGATAAGGCTTGGACTGGAACAATTCTGGCGCTCATTCCCGTTTTTTTGAATGTGCCTTTGACTTGGATTTTGGTGACTGGACAATTTGGTTTACCCGCTTTTGGTTTAGAGGGCGCAGCCTGGGCTGGGTTAATCGGCAGTTGTATCGGCATGGCAATCATGGCGGGGCATTTTCATTTTACCAAAGCATACGCGGCGTTTCGTGTGCCTTTAAAATGGCAAAAAGAAGCCTTTTTAGTGCAACTGCGCGAAGGCTTACCAATGGGTATTCAGTATTTACTCGAGGGTGGAGCAATCGCTGTGGCGGGCGTGTTAATCGGTTGGCTCGGTGCAAGCGAATTGGCTGCCAACCAGATTGTCTTTAGTGTGCTGGGCATTTTGTACATTGTTCCAATTGGCATGAGTATTGCTGTCGGTATTCGGGTTTCACAAGCCACAGGTGGCGGCGAAAAACACCGTGCCAGAAACATTGGCATGGCTGGAATGCTTTTAGCCAGTGGTTGGAGCTTACTTTTTACGGTGCTGCTGATTATTCTGGGGTCTCGAGTCGCAGCCGCCTTTGTGTCCGAACCCGAGGTGATTAAAGCCGCCGCTTTAATGTTTGTGGTTTGGGGCGCAGCCCAAGTCTTTGATGGGATTCAAAGTGTTGGCGTGGGTGTACTGCGTGGAATTTTTGATAACCGTTACCCAACGGTGGTGTCGTTGATTGCCTACTGGCTGATTTCTTTACCGCTTAGTTATGCTTTTGGTTTTTGGTTTAACTGGGGCGGAGCGGGAATCTGGGCAGGTTTTTGTTGTGGATTAGCCATTGCCAGTGCTTTACTGATGCAGCGACTCTGGAAAATGACCAGTGTAAATGGCTTAGAATCCAACCATGAAACCTAAGCAGCCAATCCCCGAAAACATCAGTGCCTACATCGGCACTTTTCCTGCCAGTGTACAATTCATCCTCGAGAAAATCCGAAGCCTGATTAAAGAAGTCGCCCCCGAAGCAGTAGAAACCATCAGTTATCAAATGCCAACTTTTAAGCTACATGGGCATTACTTGGTTTATTTTGCGGCGTTCAAAAAGCACATTGGTTTGTATCCCATGCCAGACAGCATTACAGAATTTAAGGCAGAATTAGAGCCGTACCAGTCGGGCAAAGGCTCAGTCAAATTCAGTCTCGAGCAACCCATTCCATATGATTTAATTCGTAAAATCGTGGAATTTAGAGCGCAAGAAAACTTGCGAAAAGCAAAAAAGAAATAGAATCTCGAGGTAGGTGTAAGCATGATTGCCACTGGATTTTTACGCGACCAAGACATTTTGCAGACCGCGAATTTACGACTCGAGCAACTGAGCGATAAGCACACTGAACCTCTTTTTGCTTCTATTAACAACCTCGAGACGCGCAAATTAACGGGGACTCATGCCACATTTACACTCGAGGCGGTGCAGAAATTCTTAACTGGGTTGCCAAACAGGGGAGACCGTGCAGATTGGGCAATGATTCGAGTATCTGATGGCACATTTATTGGTGAAGTCGTCTTGAACGACTTAGATGAGGATAATCAGTCCATGAACTTTCGGATTGGGTTAGACCCCGAGCATCTTGGGCAGGGGTACGGCACAGAAGCCACTCGAGCGGTGCTGAATTATGGTTTTGACATGGTTAAATTGCACCGCATCAGCCTAAGTGTCTATGCTTTTAACCCAAGGGCGCAACGGGTTTATGAAAAGTGTGGTTTTGTAAAAGAAGGACTCGAGCGAGACGCACTTTTTTGGGATGGACAATGGGTGGATTCGGTTCTAATGTCGGTGCTGAGTTCCGATGCTCGAGATTTATAATTTGGGTATTTCTGAAGTTTTTGCTTCTTCGGGTTTAGTATCATCTCCAAAAATTTCAACTCGAGTTGCATCACTAATATCACTCGAGACGGATGATTCGGATTCACTCGAGACCGATGATTCTGGTTCACTCGAGGCTTTAGACGGTAGGGTTGGGTCTTCATCGAGCATCATTCCCACCATGTGTTGATTTCCTTTTTCATTCTTCATAAAAACACCAATTCGTTGTTGACGACCCGATTTACCACCATCGTAAGGTTCAAATTCAGGTTCGGACTCGAGCCAACGCCGTGCAAAGAACAGTAGTAATTCCCTTGTAAAGAACATAAAAGTCAGCAAGCCAAAAGCATCTACTTGTAACCTAAAAATAGTCATAAAAAACAGCACACCAACAATCACCGCATCCGAAACCGCCGCCAATGCCCTTGTCCAGATTTCAAAGGTGCGTTCATCCATTTTGTCTTGTTCGGCTTTGTCTTGTTCGGCAAAAATCGTTAGGAGCATTGCCCCAGCAATCCAAAGATAGGCAAAATTGCTACTTATTGCATAACCAACAATGGCTACGGCGGCTGTACCGATTAAAACTTTGGGTTGAACCATTCGGTCACTGAGTTTTCGGGCATCCACGTCAATATCAATGCTACGTTCCCCACTACTTGAACGGCGAATAAAACGCCGAGCCAATGCAGTTGGTGACACCACCAGCAGCACCGAAGGGACAGTTAGGGCGCGAAGAAAAAAGAAAATAACAAGATAGAAATTAAGAAAAAAAAGCAGTACAACAAGTAAGAAATTCATTTTTCCTCCTCGAGAAAAATCTCTTCGATGCGTTGATTAAAAAGTTTGGCGAGCTTAAATGCCAAAGGCAGGCTTGGGTCGTATTTACCTGTCTCGAGGGCGTTAATCGTCTGGCGGCTAACCCCCAGTGCATCGGCAAGGTCGGCTTGTGATAAGCGCTTTACAGCCCGAAGTTCACGAATTCGGTTGTCCATCTGTCACCCCGTTTGCGCCCAAGCTCGGGCGGCAGCAATTCGTTTTTCGATACTTGGGTGGTCGTGCAACCAGATTTCGACCCATTCAGGTGGATTTGGGTCGCGCAGGTTTTCGACTGCCATGACCCGAAAAGCACTTTCAAAAGCACTTGGATTTTGGGTAATTTGAAGCGCGTAACGGTCAGCGCGGTATTCCATACGGCGTTTGTAAGCGTTTATCCCTAAACTGCCAACTTGCCCAATAATCGTAAACGCTAGCATAAAAAGTGGCAGCGTGGCAATATCGGTTGCGCCTTGTAAACCAAATTGCGTGCCTAGGCTCGAGAATAAAACTTGAGCGATAGCAATAATAATCATGATTTGTGTGGCGGATAAAACAATCAAGACGGGTACATCGCGGTGAACTTTATGTCCAAGTTCGTGCGCCAAGACCATTTCGACACTTTCGGGCTGCATTTTCTCGAGCAGCGTATCGGAAATAATCACTTCTGTCCCCAGTCCATCGGGCGATAACGAAGCGTTCATCCCTTTGGTTTTTTCCGAAACCTCGAGCTTAGAGACTTTACTGAGTTTAATACCAGCTTTATCAAAAACCTTGCGAATACGCTCTTCGAGGTCTGGGTTGTTGATTGGACTGGATTTGTAATTTAATCGAGCTAATTTAGGCGATAAGAAAATAATCGCAGTGAACAGAACCGCAATTAAACCCAATGCCATTGGAAACCAGAGGTCTGGGAAACTGCGAAAAATCGTGTATAAGCCCAAAAAGACCAAGCTCATGATGACTGTGTTGACCAAAAAGCCTTTGAGGTTATCAAGCAGCCAGCCACTAAAATTTTGTTTAAGGATGCCATATTTTTTGCCTTCCAAATAACCAAAATAAAACTCGAGTGGAAATTCTAGGCAAAACATGATGACTTGAAAGACCAGAATAAAAAAAACACTTGGCAGTAAAGCATTACCGCCAAGTGCATCACGCAGACCAGCCGATAACCCAGAAATTGTAAAAACTGTAAGCACCAGTAGCGACAACACCAGACCAAGCGCTGCACTGACCACTAAATTTTGTTCTCGGGCTTTGGCTTGCTCGAGTTGCTTACCTTCTAAAATAGGAGTGTTGGTCATGGGTTGCCTACTTTCTCGAGGATAGTGGCGACGTTGCCTTGCCAAGCAATACTGGCAATATAAGGCTTAAAACCCATTTCGGTATTGATTTTCAGCATTGGGGCGTTGCTGTCGGCGTTACCAGTGCGAATAAATTGGGCATCGGTGTTAAGCTCGAGCAAGTGCTGCACATTTGCAGCTTTAAGCCAACGCCCCAAGCCATGATTACGATGGTCTGGCAGTACACCTGTACCACCTTGGGAGACAATTGTGGGACGGCTTTTACTCCAACCAAGTTCGTTTAAGCCAACCAAAGTACCGATTTTATGACGCACCACAGCCGTTAAAGCATCTCGGTTGCCCGCTTTTCGCATGGTTTCTTGCTGGCGCAGCATCTCTGGGGTGAAGTGAAAATCTTCCACCTCTAAGTCATCTTTTGGGGCGGTGTTCATGACGTTACTTAATTCTGCAAAAGCCACCAAATCTTCTTCTGGAATATCACCGTGCCAAATTTCTAGCGCGTAGTCATCGGGTTGCCGCGTTGTCCAAGACTCAAGTAAGCCACTGGGCAATTCAGCAATTTTAAGTTGATTAACATGGTTGACCAAACCTTGGGTCAGCCCGTATTTCTCGAGGAACGGCTGACCTGCTGCAACACGGTCGCTGCTGTCGGTAATCAGTAAAGTCCGCCCAATTTGTTGACTGTGCTGAACCGCCAAACGAAATAATTGTGTGCCGATGCCTTGACGACGCAAATGGGATTCAACCACCAATTCGAGTTGGACAAGGTGCTGATTGGTGTCCATTTTGAGAATTTGCAGTGTCGCATGTGCGCTAATCCCTCCGTTGACATCGGGGACGCTCCAAGTTTCAAGATCAAGAATTGATGGGATATGCGCCATCTGTGCCACCATTTCTTCGGGGTCTCTGGCGGGGTCGTCGGGATGGGTTTCTAAGCGGTGGCGGTTGCTGTGTTCGACAATCGCACGGATAAAATCAGGGGTAAATTGGTGCTTACTGCGGTGTTCGATATTCATAATGCTCCTTGTGATGCAAAGTTCATAATGCTCCTTGTGGCTCGAGGGTCTGGGTCAGGGCTGCCCAAGCAGTTTGTAGGGCGTATTTGGCGGCTCTGACAGCACGGCGCAGGTATTTGGCTCGGGTGTTACGAACTGGCTCGAGGAGCGCAAAGGTTTGGGCTTCTTGGAACAGCCTCTCGAGTTTTTCTGGGTTGTAATAGATATTCATGGATTCACTCCTTTGGGTCTTTCTTGAATAAAAGGAGTGTAAAGCAAACTAGGCTATTTGTCAAGCAAACTTTACTTTAAGACAAGTACCCATGACAAAATACAATATCGAGCCAAAACTTTCTGGCTCGATATGTGTGTAAATATAAGGTGCATGAATTTGCGATCTTGAAAATCTAGTTTCTCAAGGTCGTTATTGCAGTCTACAATGTGGTCAGTAAGGGCATCTTTGTCCAGCGCAGTCCCTTTAATCGTGAATCTCGCGGCTGTCTTGTGGGGCTTGCTCACGTTCAAACATCCCATAATCCCGAATCACCCCAGCGATTCGCAGTCGGTAGTCCTCAAAGATTTTAGCACGTCCTTTGGCTTGTGCGCCTCGGTGTTGCTCGAGTGAACGCCATTGATGCACTGCCTGTTCATCGCTAAAAAATGATAACGATAAAATCTTACCGGGGGTGCTAAGACTCTCAAAACGTTCTATCGAAATAAATCCATCTATTTGCTCGAGCAGTGGACGCAAATTCGCGGCAATCTCGAGGTATTCGTGTTTATGTTCGGCGTGTGGCTGAACTTCAAAAATTACGGCAATCATCGTCTGCCTCCAAAAATTGGGATTCGTCCATTGAGCGATGGGCGATATGAGAAATCATTTAACAGTGCCTTAAGATTAACTTGTACCTCGAGCGCTCGAGCCACAGCATGTTCGGCAATACAAACCGCTAGATTTGTTCCGGGGCAAGCGTGAACCCCGTGACCAAACGTAAAAATCCGTCGGTGTTCTCGAGTTACCAAAAATTCTTCTGGGTTTGGATTGACGCTTTTATCATGATTGGCAGCCGCTAAGACCACCAGAATCACATCGCCAGCCTTCATGCTTTGACCAGCAATGATGCAATCTTCGGAGACAAAACGCCGTGTGTTCTGCACCGAGGGGTCAAAACGCACGACTTCTTGGATGACATCAGCTAAGGGTTGATCGAGTAGGGCGGGGTCTCGAGCCAGTGCCAGTAAAGTATTGCCAATTAAACCAGCCGTGGCATCAAAGGTTTGCGATAAAAAACCGATTGCATTGGCAGTAACAAGTTTAGAATTCTCGAGTCCAAAGTGCTTGGTTTGCGCCGTCAAATCTGCCAGTAAGCCAGTTTGTGCTGTTGCCTCAAAAATCTCAAAGAGTTGAGTGGCAGCAAGTTTGCCCTGCTCGAGTTGCTCAGGTGGACAATTTGGGGCGATACAACGCACAAAATCAGCAATCAGGATAGCCATTTTCTCGAGCGAATCGTGTGGTAAACCCAGTAAATCCCCAACCACAAAAGCTGGATACTCGAGCATCAGTTGTGCTTCAGTCTGAAACAGTTTAGCAACCCAAAATTGGGCAACTCGAGTCATGGTACTTGGGGCTAAACCGTCAAACGTAGCATTGACTGATTTTTTCAGTGGACAGTGCAGAGTGCCATCGTTCATTCGCACCAAATGCCCAAAAATATCAGCGGCACTCGAGCCGAGCAGGGTTTTGGGGATGGGTTCAGAAATGG
>JAYWHB010000098.1:0-13916 GCA_043777915.1 Deinococcales bacterium | reverse complement strand
AAGTGAATCACTATACTTGGCAACATTCCTACACATTAACCTCTCACGAGTGCGTTTGCCCTATCGCCTTCTTTTGTCCCTCTTCCGTTAAGACCTTCTTTGGTGTACACTCCCAAGGCTTGCCGTGCCGAATTACAGTAGCGTGGCTTTGGAGGATTTTGTGGAATTAAAAGCAGTATTACGAACTGAAAAACCAAGCAGCTTACGCGCCGAAGGGTTGTTGCCTGCCGTGGTTTACGATAAGAACACCAATAAGAACATCTATGTTGAATTGAAGGCTTTTGACAAAGCCTTTCGTAAAGTCAGCACCCACGGTGTAATTACGTTGATGTTTGACGATGGCACTCATTTGGATACCTTGGTCAAAGCTGTAGCGATGAATAAGAAAAAGCGCGTAGCAGAACACGCCGATTTTTTAATTGTGGCTGACGAACCTGTGGATGTGGTTGTGCCAGTTCACACCAAGGGTGTTTCTTTGGCGGTTAAAGCTGGTGGCGTGCTGGATATTGTTGCCCACCATGTCACGGTAAATTGCCGTCCTAAACTGATTCCTCAAGAATTTATTGTGGACATCACCAATCTCGGAATCAATGTACCCGTTCACACTGGCGATTTGGTCTTGCCAGAAGGCGTTAAACTGGTTTCTGACCCTAAAGCCACGGTACTTGTGATTCATCGTGCGCGTTCAGGTGACGATGTTGTGGCGGTAGCCGCCGAACCAGAAGTAATTACCAAAGGTAAAAAAGAAACCAAGTAAACTTAGCGGCGTTTCTCGAGCGGGACGCAAATCGCGTTCCGCTTTTGCTTGTTGAGGCTTTTGGTCTTAAAATAGGACGAATCCATGGCGCAGACTTCTCGAATTGAAATCGTAGACACCACCTTTAGGGATGGTCAACAATCACCGCTTTTATTTGACACCCTTAAATACCGTTTTTCACTCGAGGAAAAAAAGTTGTTACTGGCAGGTTTAATAGAACTTGGTGTGACCCACCTCGAGTTTTTTTCGCCAGTGGTCGGAAAAGCTGAACAAGACGATGTGGCAGCTTTAATTAGCTATGCCAAAACCTTGACCGATAAACCCCTGATGTTTTTAGGGCATTGTCGGTGTCACACAACCGATATTGAACGGGCTTTAGCGGTGGGTTGCAACGGCTTAAATTTGTACCTAGGAGTCTCGAGCCTTGCCCAAGCCCACAATGCCCAAAAATCGCTTGAGGAAGCGATTGAGTTATCCTCGGGTGTCGCTCGAGAAGTCCGTGGGCAGTACCCAGAGTTGTACATGCGTTTTAGTGCTGAAGATGCCTTTAGAACCAACAGGGGAGACCTGTGGCAGCTTTACGATGCCATGTATCCGTTTGTGAATACCTTTGGGATTCCGGATACGGTTGGCTTGGCAGAGCCAAGTGACGTGACCGAAGTGGTGAGTTTACTTCGTCAAAAATACCCGGATGTAGACCTCGAGTGCCATTTTCACAATGACCGTGGTTTAGCCATCGCTAATGTTCTGGCGGCAGTCAGAGCCGGAGTGCGTTATGTGGACGCTTCGATTTGGGGACTTGCCGAGCGCTCTGGGATTCCGTCGGTGACAGGGGTGCTTTTTAATTTAAGTAAAGGTCATCCCGAGCTTTATCAGCAATACAATCTTTCGCAGTGTTACCCGCTTAATGTACTCATGGCTTCGATTCTAAACACCCTCGTGCCGTACTCCGAACCCGTCTCCTTGACCAACCGTACCCACACCGCAGGAGTGCATCAAAAAGCTGTCCTCAACGAGAAAAAAGTCTATGAGGCGCATAACCTACACGATTTTGGGGTGGATAAAAACCAATTGCTTTTGGGTCCACTGTCGGGTTTTAACTTAATTTATTATTACCTCAAAGAAGTCGAAAATTACGCGATTACACGCGAGCAAGCCAAGCGCATCACCGAAGAATTTAAGAACCAAACCCATGAAATCGGACGTGGACGCAAACCCGAGGATTTACTGATAAAACTGGTCAGTCAGTATGATATTCCAAAGAATGAATTGCCTGTTGGGGTCGAAGAAACCCGTCTCGAGAATTTAGATTAAGGGCGAAGGTTAAGTACCTCAGCTAAAATATCTTGAACTAACTCTCAGCAGGGCGAACACGGGGATTCGCCCCTACACACATCTTTTCTTACATTGATACCTTAGGTTAAATCTGTAAGACTACTTAAGTTCCCTAACATAAATACCTTGAATCAATTCTCGGCGGGGCGAACACAAGATTCGCCCCTACACACGATATATTCTCGAATAGATACCTTAACCCAAATTTGTTTTCCCACTTAAAAGGCAAAGGTTGGTACTTTGGCTTGACAAATTTGTGTCTCGGGAGTATATCTATTAACGATATATCGTCCAAAGGAGTAGTATGCCACCGAAACCAACTGAAGGACCTCCGCTTACACCTGCTGCTTTTCATATTTTGCTGTCGCTGGCAGAAAACGAACAACATGGGTACGGGATTATTAAAACTGTTCTCGAGCGTTCAGGGGGTGAAGTCAACCTTGGGGCTGGCACACTTTATGGTAACCTCAAACGTTTCATAGACCTCGCTTGGATAGAGGAACTCGAGGCTCGACCAGCAGCCGACTTAGACGATGAACGGCGCAGGTATTACCGCCTGACTAAACATGGTTTACGGATTGCCGAACTCGAAGCAGAACGCTTAGAAAGCCTTGTGCGTCACGCTCGAGCCGCTAGGTTACTACCGAATTTAAGAATCAGCACCAAACGGGAGGTCGCATGAAACTCGAGACTTGGATGTACAAACAAACCCTAGAACTGTACCCAAGGGCGTACCGTGAACAATTTGGACAAGCCATGCTTGAGACGTACACTGATGCGCTCAGAGCCGCGAAGCTCGAGGGCGAAGTCTTTGAATTTCATAAACTGACCATTGTGGACACAGTTAGAGGAATTTTTAGAGCCACAATAGAAATTGAAAAACCCGATTTACTGGCTCGAGTCACTGCGATTTTGGCGGTTATTTACATTTGTATTTTTATGGTTGGTGTTGCATCGAGGACTATTTCCCCACAATTTACGTCATTTTCTGGCTATCAATTAGGGCTTGCATTTTCAGAATCTGCATTTTATGTGGTTGGATTTATGATTGCTGGACGTAGACCATTTTCCGAATGGCTTTATTTTGCAATCGCAGCCGTTGGTTTTTCCGTTCGATTGGTCCTAGGTGTTTACTTAGCCACATTTAACTGGAACGCTTCATATTTTCCTGATATTTTTCATCGTGCCTACAATGCTCAATCAATTGTCAGTTGGGTTATTTTTCTATCGCTATTTTTAGCCACTTTTTTGCGTTCAAGAGAACAAAAACGAGTAAGTCGTCTTATCTGGCTTTGCCTACTTTGGAGTTTGGTGCGACTTGCATATGCTGTAATAGTACCACCTGTCTCTTTACGAAATGGCTTACATATTTATGACATTTTGTACTGGTTGGTTAATGTCGTTACCTTAAGTATTTATGGGCTTCTCGCATTAAAATTTGCACAACGATCAATTCCTACTGCTCGAGTAGTCACCACAACTTAAATCCCATAACTCAAGCCAAATTTCACGGTATTATCCCAAGTCTTGTGGAAGGTCTTTTTATTGCGTCACAACTCGAGGAAATCCGTGTTCGGCTTCCAGCCCGTAACCTCGGTTGGGTATTTCCAAACGAAACCACTGCCGCGCTGCTGCTCGAGGATTCAAACCGTAAAGTCTTAAATCTGGTTCTCGAGTACAAAGCTCCGAGTCCGACACTTTATACAAGTACAGCCAAGCTCGAGGGTGATGCTTGTAACGCTTTTCAAAGAGCGCTCGAGAATAAAGTCAAGGGCGATTTATTAACCGTGCGGCAACTTAAACTAGACCGAGTGGTGATGCTCGAATTTGGACTCGGGACTGGTTTTGTTGGTTCGGATGCCGCCAGAATTTTATTTGAACTAACAGGTCGAAATGCCAATTTGCTCATCCTTGAATCTTCGCCTGAGAATTCTTTTGTTGGTAAAATTCAAGTTGCAGCCCGCGAAATCACCAATTCCCGTAACCGTTTTAGAACAATTCGTTCTGGTGGTCTGTACACGCCACCGCCACCGTATGAAAAACTTGACCCTCGAGTTGCAAGCGATGAAGAACTTCGTCTGACGCTCAAAGGCAAACCAATTTCGGCGTGGAGTAAATCAATTGATGGTCTTGGGACAACTTTGCTGCGTGAACTCGAGCATCGCTTAGATAAGACTGGAGATGCGGTGCTGGCGCTGCGCGATTTAGTTGCAAATCCGAGTTTATCCTCCGAGGATTCTCTTTCTGACCAAGCCCGTGACCGAACCCGTCTCGAGCGCCTAACAGAACTGCGTAAATCCATTCGTGAACCGCTCGAGAAACGCCTGAAACTACTCGAGAAACAGCGTGAGGATTTGCAACGAGCCGAAGATAATGCCTTAGCTGCTCTTCTTTGGCGCGAATCTGCCGAGACCTTGCTGGCGTACAGTTTCCAAGTGCCAAGTGGCGCAAATTCAGTCACCTTACCGAGTTTGTACCAAGATGGCACAATCACAATCCCCCTCGAGCCAGAATTAAGTGCTGCCCAAAATGCCAATAAGCTCTTTGCTAAAGCCAAACGCCGTGAGGAAGTGCTGGAAAAACTATTGGTCAGAGAAGAAATCCGAGCGACACAAGAACAGCAACTTAGGGCTTTACTCGAGGAAGTGCAAACCGCACCTGAATTGCGTTTACACAGTTTACTCGAGGTTCACAGCCCAACTTCTGAAAGCCCGCCCCCTGTAGGAATGCGTTACCGTACCAATTCTGGTCTCGAGGTGTTGGTTGGGCGTAACTCCAAAGAAAATGAGGTTTTAACCCACCGAATTGCCAAAAGTGCTGATATTTGGTTTCATGTGCAGGGCTATCCAGGTTCACATGTGATTTTACGCGCTCAAAACAAAGAAATTCCGTTTGCCGATATTCTCCAAGCCGCCAGTATTGCCGCGTGGTTTTCTAAGGCAAGGGGCAGCACCAGTGTGGCAGTGGATTACTTATTTGCCAAACATGTCTGGCGACCCAAAGGTGCAAAATCTGGGGCAGTGCATTTTTCGCATCAAAAGACCGTGGTTGTTGAACCTTGCTTATCGTCGTAAACTCGAGGCATGAATGCAAAATATGTCCATACCAATTTAGTGGCCGCCAATTGGCGGGTACTGGCTGGTTTTTACCAAAAAGTTTTTGGTTGTCTGCCAGTTCCCCCAGAACGCGATTACGCTGGTGAAAAATTTGATGCGCTTGCCAGTTTGGTCGGTGCAAGACAACGTGGAATGCACCTTCGCTTACCGGGTTACGCCGATAACGCACCAACTTTAGAGATTTTTGAGTACCAACCGAGTCTCGAGAAACCCGAAACTAAAGTCAATCGGCAAGGCTACGGGCATATTGCTTTTGCCGTAGACGATGTGCAACAAGCCTTACAACTTGTCCTCGAGCATGGTGGTGGTCAAGTCGGCGAGATGGTTACGCTGACCCGAGCCGATGGACAAAGTGTAACCGTGGTTTATGCCACTGACCCCGAAGGCAATGTTGTCGAGTTGCAGAAGTGGTCTTGAAAAAGCTAGTAAATCCCTTTTATTGTTGGGCTATCCAAGAACGGGCGTATTCAGCCACTTCTTGCCACTTATCTTGCCCAATAATAAAATGGGTACGTCCACTAAATTCTTTGTAGGCTCGAGTTGACGTGGGGTCTTTGTAGGCAGCCAGGTTCTTTTTGTTTATCTCGGTTGGCATGATTTGGTCGTCTGAACCAGCCATAAAAAGTAGAGGAACATGGGCTTTGGTCAAGTCTATTTTTCCAGTTGCACCAATTGCATCGCGGGGTAAATGGCGTGATTCTGGGACAAGTTGCGCTTCGTAGCTGGCTTGTTGTTGCGCCAAGGGGATGCTGTGGGTAAAGGTATATTGCCAATGGGAAAATGGCATCAGGTAAGGGGTATTGCCAGAGACAAATGGGTTAAACATTGGAAAAAGGGATTTCAGAAACGAAAACTCTAAACTCAAAATACCCGTTGGCGGACCACTGCTGATTAAAACAGCCGCCGAGGCTAAGCCGCGTTGCACCAAAAGCTGGGCAATTAAGCCACCCATAGAGTGTCCAATTAATATTGGCTTTTCGGGTAATTGGCTCACGAACCGCGCATAGTGTTCGATCACTTCGGTCAGGCGAAGTTCGGCTAATTCAGGGCTTGGATGTGCCAGACGTTGTTTTTCTGGGCTTACCTCGCGCCCTCGAGGGTAGGCGGGTGCATGGCAGGTGTACCCATGACCGCTAAAAAAAGCTGTCCAATCCGACCAGCAGCGTGGTGTGACAAACATTCCGTGAATAAAAACGATGGTTCGACTATTCATAATGACTCCTTAAAAATTCGACCTTCTAATAGGTCAAATTTTATGATACCAAATTGCTAAAAATGCTCGAGTAAGTCCTGACAGATTGCGTCGTAGGTGGCAAGGTCGTTATAGGCTCGAGCTAGGAGCATTGCCCCTTCGACCGTAGCGACAAATAAAGCGGCTTGCCTGTTTGGTTCTGATATTTTCAAAACAGTTAAATTTTGCGCCAACCACGTTTTTTTATCCTCCAATGCGCCTTGTAACTCGAGTTGAATTTGGGCAGAAAGCGAACCTGCATCGGCGGCTAAGGCGGCACATAAGCACAAACGACCATCTTTGACCAAGCCAGCGAAAAACTGAATGTATAGTGTTAAACGCGCCTTTGGGTCTTGGGTACTCGAGTTGAGCCATTCAAATCCGTTTTGTAATTGCCGACGATAACGGCGTAGTAACTCGAGGGTGAGGTCTTGTTTGGTCGGGAAATAATAATGGATACTTGGTTTTGTAATACCGATGGCTTTTGAGATGTCAGCATAACTAAAGCCGTTAAAACCGCCAAGTTGCACCAAGCGTTGGGCTTCGTCGAGTAAACGGTCAGTGGTATTGGTCTGACTCACTAGATTATCTTACCTATCAGTAGGTCAAATGTCAAGAGGGTCTCTGGACTGAGTATCCGAGCCATGCGCTGCCGAAATTTTGCGACTGTCTCGATGTATGGTTTAATAACCCCATGTCAGGGCGGCGGCACTCCAAGCTAAGCCGCCGCCAAAGCCGACCAGCACGACCTTATCACCGCGTTTAATTAAGTTATTGTCTATGCCATGCTCTAAAGCAAGCGGTATTGTAGCAGCACTGTTATTAGCGTGTCGTTCAATGCTGACCACAAATTTACTCGGCTCGAGTTTTAGGCGTTCGCTGGCAGCTTCGATAATTCGGGCATTGGCTTGGTGTGGCACGATTCGGTCTACTTCCTCGAGTTTCCAACCAGCATTTTCGACCACCCGTAAAATCGCTTCGGGCATAATGCGCGTGGCGAACTTAAAAACCTCACGTCCGTTCTGCACCACAAATGGCTCGAGCGGTTCGCCTGTTGGGAGGCGTTTACCCAGTGCGCCAGAATGTAAGAACTTTGCGCCGCTCCCGTCTGCACCCCAGTAAAATCCAGCAAAACCAAATCCATCTGCCACGGTCTCGAGAATGGCTGCCCCTGCGCCGTCGCCAAACAAGACTGCCGTGTTACGGTCATACCAATTAACAATTTTAGAAAAGGTTTCTGCCCCAATCACCAGCACTTTTTGACTTGTGCCAGCCATAATTTGGGCGCGAGCCACATTCAGGGCGTACACCCAGCCAGCGCAAGCAACCATGATGTCAAAGGCAGCCGCTTTTAAGCCAAATTGGGTCTGAACCAGTGCGGCAGTGCTTGGAAAATAGGCATCGGGTGTGGCGGTGGCAACAATTACTAAGTCTATATTCTCGAGGACGGCTTGCCCATGTTTTTTAACGAGGTTTTCGACGGCTCGTATCGCCAGATGACTGGTAAATTCATCATCGGCGGCAATGTGCCTAGATTTTATTCCGGTGCGGCTTTGAATCCATTCGTCGGTGGTTTCTAAAGTCAGTTCTAAGTCGGTGTTGAGTAAGACTTTTTGCGGTAAGTACGTGCCGATAGCGGTGATACCAACGTTCATAACTCGAGCCTAACACGAGCAGTAACAAACGCTTGTACTTGGGGCGAATTTGTACGCAGTCCAATTTTCTAGCTTAGTTTTGGCAACAACGGCTGCATTTGCCGTGAAATTCTATTTTGGCACTTAAGACTTCAAAGCCAGATAAGGTCTTGGCAGCAATCGGTCTTGGGTCTGGCAGACTGGCTAAAACATCAAAAACCTGTCCGCAAGTATCGCAGACAAAATGGGCATGGTCTTCAAGCCGAGCATCGTAGCGGGTTGACATTCCAGGTTGCTGAATTTGTAACAAATGACCTTCCTCTACCAGTGCCTCGAGCGAACGATAAACTGTCCCCAGCGAAATACTCGGCACGACTTGGCGGACAGTCTCAAAGATATGAGCCGCGTCTGGATGTTCGGTGCTGTGTTGCACCGCCTCGAGTACCGCTTGACGTTGGCGGGTAAATCGGACAATAGCCATAATCTGACTCGAGTATACACAAATTTTTTTCCCAGACATCTCACTTGCTTAGGTTAAACTATGTTCTGTGGTTGAGTTTCATCGCGTTTCGCTCGAGTACCCCCAAACCCAAACCCTTGCTTTAGAAGAAATTAACCTTTCGATTAAAAAAGGGGAGTTTGTCTATTTAACAGGTCACAGTGGGGCTGGCAAAAGCAGTTTTCTTGGCTTAATTATTAAAAGCATTGTGCCAAGCAAAGGACAAGTCTATATTGGTGGCGAATCGCTGACCAAATACAAAGGCGGACGGGTGGCGTACCACCGGCGGCGTATCGGGATGGTCTTTCAAAACCATTCGCTTTTAGACCACTTAAGTGTAGCCGCCAATCTCGAGTTTGCGCTGCGAATTACCGAAGCCCCCAAGCGGGACTGGAATGATCGGATTACTGGTATTTTACGCACTGTCGGTCTGGCACATAAAAGTAAGGTCTTTCCAATTCAGCTTTCCCAAGGCGAACGACAACGGGTGGCGATAGCTCGAGCCGTGATTACCAACCCAATGTTGTTACTCGCCGATGAGCCAACTGGTAATCTTGACCCCGATGTTTCTTGGGAAATCATGGAATTATTATCCGAAATTAACTTAAAAGGTACAACCATTATTTTAGCTACCCATTCACGCGAAATCGTTGAACAACAACGCCGCCGAACCCTGACATTACGCAAAGGAAAACTGGTGCGTGACGACCCGAACGGCGGGTATGCCCTATGAGGATAAGACTGTGAGCTATCACTTAAAACAAGCATGGTTGGCGTTTCGGGCAAACATTACGGCTGGTGTTGCCACGTTATCCACCATGACCCTCACCCTGACCTTACTCGCATTGGTAGCATTGGTGACCATCAACTTAGAAACGATTGTGCGTGGACTCGAGAAAGATGTGCAAATCACAGCTTTTTTAGCCCCAGCCGAAAATATCAGCCTTGCTAAAGCCCAAGGGGAGGCGGTACTGACGGTACTCTCTGGAATTGCGGGCATCGAATCTTCAACTTTTATCAGCCGAGCCGAAGCCTTTGCCAAACTAAAAACCGAATACCCAGCCCTTGAAGGGGTCAGTAAACAAGTAGATAATCCATTGGCAGACCGCATTGTAATTCGTGTCCAGAACCCGCGAACAATCGAAGAAATTGCTGCCCAAGTGAAAACCATTGTCGGGGTTGCTGAACTCGAGTACGGCGCAGATTTTGTCAATACTGTCCTCATTACTCTCGAGACGGTGCGAAACATTGGTTACGGCTTGGTGTTGTTACTGGTTTTTAATACCTTACTGAATATCCTCAACACCATTCGGGTGGCGATGTTTGCGAGGCGTGACGAAATACAAGTGATGCGAATGATTGGCGCAACCAGAGGGTTTATTCGCGCTCCTTATGTTCTCGAGGGACTTGCCTTGGCGTTGCTGGCTTCGCTGTTTACAATGGCAATTATTTTTCCAGCCTACTCAACCATTGCCAGCCGAGTCTCTGAACTTGTGCCGTTTATTCCAATTATTAAAGACCCTTTTCTGGTGCTGCAAGTGCTTGGGGCGATTACCCTACTCGGGCTTTTCTTGGGTTTACTTGGCAGTCTTTGGGCAGCCAATCGCTACTTGCGTGAAGCCGAATAATCAAACTTACTCAAGATGCGCTAAACTCTTGGTATGACTGCTATTTTGAATCAAGAAACGATGCTCGAACCACACCGTTTTACGGTTGCCGAGTACCACCGAATTTATGAATCAGGGGCGTTGCCGCGTCAACCAAGAAGTCAATTGATTCAAGGAGAAATTTATTTTATGGCAGCCATGGGAGCAGCACATGCAGATGCAATTACGGTTTTGACTGAATTATTGGTCAAGGCTTATGTCAAAGAAGCCAAAATCTCGCCACAAGTCCCAATTTCGATTTGGAATGCTTCTGAGCCTGAACCTGATTTTGCACTGCTTAAGAGAACATCTCCTCGTGGGGTGGCAACGGCTAAAGATGTCTTGTTGGTCATCGAAGTCAGCGACTCGAGTCTAAAATTTGATCGCGAAAAGAAAACACCTGAATATGCCCGTTCTGGTATTCCTGAAGTCTGGATTCTCAATCTCGAGGAACGTCAACTCGAGGTCTACCGTCAGCCAAGTGGTGAAAAGTATTTGCAATTGCAGATTGTTCTCGAGGGGAAAGCGGCAGCACCCTTATTTGCGCCTGAAATTATGCTCGATTGGTTTTTAGCCTTAGAGGATAAACCATGAAAAAAATTCTAGTGCCGATTATGCTTGGGGTGCTTATTTTGGTGGGGGCATTGGCGCAGACCAGCAGCCCACAACTTGAGCAGTTACAACGTGATTTACGTGAGCAACAACGGATTCGCAACTTGCAGTCGGCTAAAGCCAGCAGCTTAGAGCGCGATATTCTTAACTTAACCAGTCAAGAACGCGATTTGAATGCTCGAGTCAAAGCCTTGAGTCTTCGTTTGGGTAAACTTGAGGCTGAACGTGCCAGCACCCAAGTGCAATTGGCAAAAACCGAGGATAAAAGCCAGAGTTTAAGCCTTGAAGTCCAGATGCTTGAAGCTAAAATTGCGTATGGCAAAGACCAACTCTCTAAGCTGATGATTACCTTAGACAAAGAGCGCAGTCGGCGTTATGTGAAGTTGATGGTTCGTGCCGAAAATGCCTTTGATTTGGCGGTTAAAGCCAAGGATTTAGACTTGATTCAAGATGTCAACTTAAACGTGATTGATGAGTTAAACACCAATGCTTTGTTGCTTTCGGATAAAAACCGTCAGTTGTTTGCGGTGATTGCCAAGTTAAACGATTACCAACGTATTTTGGAACGTAAAAAAACCGAGATAACCCAAAATCAGGTTAAACTCAAAACCGGCATTGCCACGCTGCAAAAAACTCGAGCAGGACGGCAAGCCTTGCAACTCCAAGCAGTCCAGAGCGCCCAAGTTGCCAGTGCTAAAGCTGCCACGATTTACCTGAATTTTCAGGCAGAACGCCAGCGCCTTGCCGAAGTTCGTCGGCAGAGGGCTTTGGAGGCACAGCGTTTACGCCAAGAAGCAGCCCGACTTAAGCGTGAGGAAGCGGTGCGAATTGCCCGTATCCGCGACGAAAAAGCCCGTCAAAGAGCGCTTGAACTCGAGCGCCAACGCGAGGCTCGAGCGCAAGCCCAAATTGTTCGTATCACCCCGATTGCTTTGCCCATCAACATCTCTAATTTTAGGGCTTCGCCAATGCCGGGCGGCAGTATTATTGCCGAGTTTGGGGTGGACGGCGATTACATGACGATTCAAGGGACTTCTGGCGGGGCAGTCGTAGCGGTTGCCGATGGGGTTGTAGTCAAAGCCGAATCGCTTGGCGCAAATTACGGCTACTATGTGATTATTTCGCATACCGATGACCAAGCCGCCAGCCTATGGACAATTTATGGCAATTTGCAGTACCCAAGTGTCAGTATTGACCAAAGTGTTCGGGCTGGACAAGTGATTGGCAATGTCGGCGGTGGCGCGTTATTCCCAAGTGACGAACTGCATTTTCAGGTTTCACGCAATGGGGTTAATGTCAACCCTCGCCCGTATTTATAACATAGGTCTCGAGGACACGGTTCTTAAATGCAGCTACTTTGCTGTAGCCTGCTTGTTTGGCTAATGTTATGGCACTGGTAAAATGCGAACCGACATCTTTGGGATTGTGGGCATCTGAACCTAGCACCAAGGGAATACCGCGTTCAAAAGCCGCTTTTAGAAACTCGAGTGGTGGATGAGGCGCATGTAAATCGCCACGTAACCCAGAAGTATTAAAATCCAAAGCCAAGTTGTGCTTGGCAATCACATCAAGGGCTGGTAAGACCATCTCGAGGTGCTGCTCGGGGGCTGCAACCCAACGCACCGGTAAATCAAGGTGTCCGATAGCATCATATAAACCCGTTTGGGCGGCGACCATAATCAGGTTGTAATAGGCTCGCCAATAATTGTCTAAGTCACTGGGCTGCGGGGGTACTCCATACGCCAGTTCTCCAACGCGGTGAACACTGCCAATGATGTAATCCCAACCGTGCAGTGCCAACAGATTTTGGCTAAAGGTTTCTATGCCGGGGATAAAGTCCATTTCCAGCCCACAACGAATCTCGAGGTCATTGCGGCACAGGGTTTGGGTATTTTTAATCAGTTCGTAATACATGGCTAAATTTCCTGCGCTTAAACGCACGTGAGCATCAGCATCTAAGGGCAGCGGCATGTGTTCAGTAAAACAAATTCCAGATAAACCAGCATGAATCGCTTCATGGGCGTACTCGATGGGTGCGCCAATGGCATGATGACAAAGCGGTGTGTGCATATGTGAATCAAACATACTCAAGAGTCTACTCGAGAGTTTATTTTGTATTGCAGTCTAAAGACACCACTAGGCAATTTAGCATAGTGTTTTTTTTGTTTGCTACACGAAATAACGGTAATTTTGCAAGATGCGATACAAGAAACATGTATTTGTGGCATCGGTTTATTGTTGTCAAAACGCGCATCATCTTATTTATGCTTTGAAGTCCAAAGCCATTCATCTTTGTCAATTTGACTTCCCGAGGTTGCAAATTGATGAACCCCGTTGGGCGCATTTCCCAGCGAAGAAAGAGGTTCTTTATGAGCTTGTTGCAAATCCTCGCTAGTCAACCCATCACCCTTCCTGCCTTCAAAAAAGCCTACTTATTCAAAAATAATAGCGGTGCCCAACCAGTTTTTACCAGAAGTTACGACCGAACTTTTCGCCCTGATGCAGCCTATATTGCCAGTCTGCCAGACATGACCGAAACCATAGACGGTATAGATGGCGCAAATGTGGCGATTCAACAAGTCGGCATCAGTGGTTTTAAGTTACCATTAAAATTCCAAGCCAAAAATGGTGAGCAACACACCCTAGAAGCCAAAGTAACAGGTACAGTAGCCCTAGAAGCTGATAAAAAAGGCATCAACATGAGCCGAATTATCCGTAATTTTTATCAGCATAAAGACCAAGTGTTTAGCTTAAATAGTTTAGAAGATGTGCTGCGAAATTATTCTGTCAACATTGGTGGTTTCCAAGCCAGAGTCAAGGTCGGTTTTTCTTTCCCGCTCCTTGTGCCGTCTCTAAGAAGCGGACTCGAGGGCTACCAATTTTACACCGCCAGTTATGAAGCCAGTTTAGACCGTCACGGCAGGGTACGCCGTTTTATCGAACTCGATTTTGTCTACTCGAGTGCCTGCCCATGCAGTGCCGAATTAGCCGAACATGCCCGTGACACAAGGGGCGCATACGCCATTGCCCACAGCCAACGCAGCAAAGCTCGAGTCAAAGTCGAAGTCAGCCCAGATATGGAACTG
>JAYWHB010000097.1:0-1740 GCA_043777915.1 Deinococcales bacterium | reverse complement strand
TCAAAAAGTACCTTGGTGAATTCTTGATGGATCCCCATGTCTTGGACTTTCCGTATTGGCTGCGCTCTTTTTTGGTGCGTGGTGTGATTCTAAACGTCCGTCCAAAAAAATCGGCGGCAGCCTACCAAGAAATTTGGTGGGACGAAGGCAGCCCTTTGGTGGTGATTTCTAAGCGGGTGCAAACTGCCCTACAAGCCATCTCGAGTATCCCCGTGGCATTGGGAATGCGCTACCAAAATCCAAGTATCGAATCGGCATTACTCGCCCTGCTCGAGCAGAACCCAGATTTACAAGAGTTGCTGCTTGTGCCGCTCTATCCGCAGTATGCAATGGCAACCACCGAAACTGTGGCTCGAGAAACCCGAGAAAGTTTAGCTCGGCTTGGGGTCAATTTAAACTTAAAAATCCTAGCCCCGTTTTATGACCAACCCGAGTACATCAACGCTCTAGCCGAAGTCACCAAGCCGCATCTCGAGACAGGTTTTGACAGGGTGCTGTTTTCATATCATGGTATCCCGAAGCGCCATGTTAAAAAGTCCGACTGTACAGGTCAGCATTGCCTCAGCACCAATTGTTGCCATGTGGATAGCCCCGCCCATCAATACTGTTATAAGCACCAAGCCGTTCGCACCACCGAAAGCCTTGCCACGCAACTCGGCATTAGCAATTACGATATTTCTTTTCAAAGCCGTTTGGGTGGCGGCTGGCTGACTCCATTCACCGATAAAATGCTTGAACAGTACCCCAAGCAAGGCGTTAAGCGTTTAGCCATCCTCTGCCCAGCTTTTGTTTCAGATTGCTTAGAAACCTTAGAAGAAATTGCCCAAGAAGGACGCGAGACTTTTCTGAAGGCTGGCGGCAAGCAATTTACTTATATCCCCTGCTTAAATGACCACGCAGCTTGGATTGTGGCACTTCACAAGCTGACTGAACAAGCATGGGATGCCGTACCGTTTCTCGAGACCAGTTCTATTCCAAATTTAGTCCAAGGAAAAATATGAAAATTCATCTGACTTTACTGGCATTGCTGACCGCCACCGTGGCTTTGGCACAAACAATTTACCCCGTGACCATCAAGCACGACGCTGGCGAAACTACACTGGCAAGCCGCCCGACTCGGGTGATTAGCTTGGGCGATATTCATTATGAAGAACTCTTGGCACTTGGGGTGCAACCAGTCGGTTATGCCCACCGCTTTAGTCAGCCGCCAACACTGGGTACGAAATTCTCGAGCCTAGGTGATTTAGACAAGTACACCCAAGGGAAATTACCTGTCTACGTCGGTGATTTGTTTACACCATCACTGGAAGCGATGCTATCCTTAAAACCAGATTTAATTGTCTCGAGCCAAGAAGGTTTGCACAGTAGTTTGTCAAAAATTGCCCCGACCCTAACCTTGCAAAGCCGTTTGGCTGATTCTTGGCGCAGCAGTTTACCCGCCCTCGGGAAAGCCTTTGGATTAGAGAAACGCGCCAGTGAAGTGGTTAAAAGTATCGAATCGCGCTTGCGGTTAAGCCGCGAAGCCTTGAGACGAATCACTAAAAAAACCCCGCGACTGACTTTAATTATGCTCTCTGGACAAACCGCTTTTTTTGCCTCAAACGGTTATGTGATTGGAAAAATTTTTGAGGACTTGGGTTTTAGCATCACCAACCCAAGCGGTACAAAATTTAATGCCGTGGGTTTAGCCCCGCTTTCGCTCGAGAAAATCCCGAGTCTCGAGACCGACAAAATTTGGGT
>JAYWHB010000096.1:0-4896 GCA_043777915.1 Deinococcales bacterium | reverse complement strand
TTTCGCCGCCCGATATTGGCTCGAGTCCGTTAATGCAACGCAACAAGGTGCTTTTACCGCAACCAGAAGCGCCGATTAAGCAGACCACATCATGTTCTTTGACACTTAAATTTAAGCCACGCAGCACCTCGAGCGACCCAAAATGCTTGACCACACCGCGCATCTCGAGAAAACTCATTTTGCCCCTCTGGTTTTTCTTGCGTCGGACTCGAGCAATCTATCCACCAGTCTGGCTTGTGGAATGGTAATCAGGACAAAGAGAATCGCTACAATCGTCACTGTAGATAAATTAAAGTTATTACTGGCAAGGATTCTAGCTTGGTTAAAGGCATCTATTGTGCCGATGACATTGACCAGTGCGGTGTCTTTTTGTAGTCCAATAAAGTCGTTTAAGAGTGGCGGGATAATGCGCCGAACGGCTTGAGGCACAATTACAAAACGCATGGTTTGAAAAAAATTTAAGCCTAGACTTCGGGCTGCCATCATTTGGCTTGGGTGAATACTCTCGATGCCAGCGCGGTAAACCTCGGCAACATATGCGCCGTAAGTCAGGGTTAGGGCAATAATCGCGTACCAAACGGGCGATAAATCCCCAAGTATCGGGATTCCAGTCAGTGGTAAACCAAAACCAATCAGGTAAATCGTAATCACGCTCGGTAAACCCCGAAACGCATCAGTGTAGAGTGTCGCTAGTAAACGAATCGGTTGTCCTGCTGCGCCGGGAATCATTCGGGCAAGTGCCACGACCAGCGCCCAAACCAGAATAAAGACTTGGGCAACCATAAAAATAAAAACATTGGTCAAGAAAGCCTGTCCGACCAGACCTGCCTTACTGACCATCAAATCGAGCTTAAAAAAGGTTGAACCAACCGCCACATCTTTAGCAATCACAAACCAAAGCCCAGTAAACCCAAGCAACATAAAAATCGCGTAGCCTATCGAAAACCAAGCCGCGTTACTCGAGTCAGCCGTGGACACTCGAGCCGAAACCAAGTCTTGGACAATTAAAAACCCCTTGGCTCGAGCGGCGGCTCTGGTACTTTTTATGGCTGGAATAAACAACCAAAGTGGAATAATGGCTAGAACCCCTAACACCAACCAAGCCCAAATTGGTAATGCCGCTACTCGAAGTAACATTTCTGACCAGTACACGTTTTTCTCGAGTGCTTTGGTTATGCTCTCTTCGGTCACGCCAGCCAAGACTAAAGCCAATTGCCAAAGTACCCACCAGGCAAAAAGGGTGGTCAGGCTCGAGATAAGTAAGGCTGCCAACGAAATTGGCATGGCACTTTTAGGGATACTAGGGGCGCGGAAACGCGCAGAACGGTCGGTCATAAAAAATAGAGGAAGGAGGAAAGATAAAAGAGGAAGGAAGTGTTATTTTCCTTTTTCCTCTTTCCTCCTTTACCCTGCTGTTAAGGTTTGAAGTATTTGATTTTTAACGGGTCAATGCCCCATTCTTTAGAGAGGTACTGCCCGACAAGTTTACCGATTGTGCCATCTTTGAGCATTTCTTTGAGGATTGAGTCTATGGTTTTGTTGTTTTTGCCTGCTTTGGGGAACAGTGCGCCGTAACTTTCGCCGGTTTTGTACTGCCCGACCACTTCAAATTTTCCAGCCGATTGCTTGGCTTGCGATAAGACAATACTGGTGTCGGTCATGACCGCATCTACTTGTTTGGCTTGCAGTGCCACAAACATTCCGGGGGTGTCTGGGAAGACTTTGAGGTTCTTATTTTTCAGGGTTTCTCGAGCAAAATTCTCGCCTGTTGTGCCTTGTTGCACTCCAATTTTAGCGGTTTTAATGGTCTTTTCGTCGAGCTTAAAGCCTTTGCGAACCATCACCCCAATGTCGCTCGAGAAATACGGGGTGCTGAATTCGACAACTTTTTTGCGTTCTTCGGTAATCGAAATTTGGCTCATGGCAAGGTCAAAATCCTTGGTTTGTCCAGCCACCAAACCGTCCCAAGCGACGTTTTGAACCACGACTTTCTCGAGTCCAGCACGGTGGGCAAGATTGGCTGCCATGCAGTATTCAACCCCGCTTTTAATCAGTTCGGGCGAATCTCCATTCCAAAATCCGGGGCTTGGCAGATTGGTCTGTACTGTTAATTGTCCAGCAATGGCTGGTGTGAATTTCATTGAACCCATTGCCCCATAGATGGTGCAATCACCGTACTTAACCATGCTCTGAGCGCCAGAAGTTAAACTTAGGGCGGTTAAACCCGCCAGTCCAAGGGCTGCCAATACTTGTATTTTCATTCTTTCCTCCTAAATACCACATCATAGAATACCGCAAATAATTAAACCAAACGCAACTCCACCGACCAATTCGCCCCGCTCGAGATTTGGTATTTATCTGCAAAGCTCTGACAGTTAATCGCAATTGCGGCTTGCAACAAACTATTGATATAAATTAATGGCTGCCCTTGCTGCACCGCGCCAAACGAATGTACAAAAGGCATCCTACCCGTAAAGCGCTCGGTTGTCCCCTCGAGTATTCGCACATTAAACTGCCTCTGATGCGAAATTTTAATTGTCTCGAGCATGGTTTTAGGGATGTTCGTCCAGACATTGCCAAAGTTGATGTCTAACACTGGAATCACGCCAGTTATCAGCCCGTTTTCTAAAGTTGCGGCGCGAATCTCGAGTTGTTGAAATTGATTTAGCTCTTGCCCGATGTCTTCAAACCTTAGTTGTCCAGAAGCCAGTTTTGCACCAACATAGGCGTATAAATCTCGTCCCAAGAAAGTATAGGAGTCCGAAGAGCCGGGCAAACGATGCAGGGTTTCATCTATTTCTCGAATACTTTGAATACAAGGCTCGAGCCACGTCAGTAAGCCGTTGTCTGGGCAGACGATGATTTGCCCATTGTTCAGTTTGGCTGCCAGACTTTTACGATTTGTACCAACCCCGGGGTCTATAACCACCACAAAAACAGTTTGGTCACGCCAATACGAATGGGTTTGCAACAACCTATACGACCCTTCCCAAATGTCAAAAGGTTTGACTTCATGAGTCAGGTCAAGAATGCTTAGCCCAGAATCCACATGCAGCGCCACGCCTTTCATGGCGGCTACAGCCCCATCTCGAACTCCAAAATCGGTCATAAGAACCAGCGCTTGACGATTCGTCAAGATTTCACCTAGGTGTTAGGACTAGCCGCAGGAGTAGATGCAAAAGAAATTCGGGCTGTCAGACAACACCGCTTTTGAGTCTAACATGAGTTTTGCTATACTCCACCACATGAGGCAACAGCTTGAATACCCTTAAACCCGTGGCATTTCTTGGCGCAGAAGCCCAAAAAGTCGTGACAGCCTTGTATAAACTCGAGGCGCAGTTTTTACCGACGCTTGTACCGACCAGCGCAAAACTCGAGCGGGTGGTGCAAGGACTCGAGCCATTGGGGTTTTTAGGAGCAGTTTTTGTGGATGGTGCTTCGACCGAAGCCATGGGGCTAGTGGATTCAGTCTCGAGCAGTGCCGAGCGTGACGGTGGCTTAGATGCCATCAGCGTGACTCGAGGAACAAACGGCTCGCATACACTTGAAGATGGTTTACTGGCTACCCTTGAATCCATGAAGTACCGTGGTTTTGGCGCAAATGCCGTGGTGTTGGGCGGCGGGGCTACCGCCAGTGCTGCTGTACAAATTGCAAGGGCTGGGGTAAAAAGCCTGACGATTGCCGCGCCAGACCGCCCTCATGCCGAGCGCTTAGCGCGGTTTGCCCCTGCGGGTGTCATAATCCACAGTATTTCCCTAGAAGAACCTGCGCTTTTAGAGGCGTTAGAACGAGCCGATTTACTGCTGATTTGTGATGCTAAATTGAGGCTCGAGCCGCGTTTATTGCAGCCCTATCACACACTGGTCGAAATCGCTGGCGAGACTTCTTTGGCGGTTGCGCTTGAACGAATTGGTGGGCAAGTTGTGGCGCATAAAAAAGTTCGGGCGCATCATTTATCAGCCCAATTAGAATATGTGACGGGACGTAAACTCAAACTCGAGGGGCTGATTTAACGAATTTTTGATCTTTACCAGTTAAGCTATGGTTATGAAACCGTTTCTTGCCATACTTGCCCTGATGCTGCTTTTGGTGGCTTGCCCAGTACAACCCCCTACAATCTCGAGTTTTACAGCCGATAAAGTCAACTTGCCATTTGGCGGCGGTGCTGTCACCTTTTCATGGGCAACTGAACGTGCCTCGAGTCTGAGCTTAAATTTAGAAGATGTCACAGGGTTAAGCACTAAAAATTTAATCGTCTCGAGCAGTGCGATTTTTACCTTAACAGCCATTAACGCTGGAGGTAGCATCACAAAAACCGTCGAAATTGTGGTTGCCCCTGCTCCACCAATCATCTCGAGTTTTACAGCAAGTCTAAGCACATTGCCGTTTGGTGGTGGAAAAGTGACCTTAAATTGGGCAACCGAAAATACGAACGCCCTAAGTTTAGATGGTGTTGCTGTAACGGGTACAACCAGTCTCGAGGTTAGCGTCACCAACAGCAAAACCTTTACGCTTACGGCTACAGGCATTGGTGGTACAACTTCTAAAACCGTTGGTATTTTTGTGCTGGATGATGTTCCAGTCATCTCGAGTTTTACCGCCACACCAGAGACCCTCGAGTCTGGACTTGTCACCCTTGCTTGGCAATCTTTAGGAGCGACGACCCTGAGTATTTCACCAAGTATTGGCATTGTTACGGGCAACAGTCTCGAGGTCAACATTTCAAAGACCACAACTTTTACTTTAACGGCAACTAACAACGGCGGTAGTACCACAAAAACCGTGCTGGTCGCCAGTACCGCCATCTCGAGTACCGCCCTTGGTTTGGTCAATTTGGCGTGGGATACCAATAAGCGCGATGCTGAGACCGACTCGAGTGGACAGGTAAGTTTTTT
>JAYWHB010000095.1:0-13969 GCA_043777915.1 Deinococcales bacterium | reverse complement strand
GATGAGTTTCTCGAGGTCGCGCTTAAATAGTTTTAAGAGTTCGGAGGTCATGTTTAATTCTACTCGATTTTCAGCTTAGTTATTTCAGGTAACGGTCAAAAAACGCCACGCTGCGCCGCATGGCAGTGCTAAAACTCTGGGTCAAGTTGTGGTCGGTGCGTGGGTACGCATACATTTCTACAACACTACCAACTTTTTTAAGCTGACCAGCCAGCGTTCTCGAGAATGCAACTGGCACAACAGTATCGGTGATTCCATGATGCAACTGAATTGGCGCAATTGGCGCGGTGATAAATGTATTGGCACTGAGGGCATTCCAAAAATCTGGATTTTCTTTGGGGCTGCCAAATTTTTTGTAAATTGCCTCGCGCTCGGCAGCATAACGCCTGTAACGCGCATTCTCGGCATTACCTCTCGAGTTCCAAAAGTTAATAATGTCCAAATGCGGCGCAACCACACCGCCCCAAATCACGGCTGCTTTTGCCCCAGAACCAAGCACCAAAGCCCGAAGCGATAAGTACCCGCCCATCGAATGCCCCCACAGTCCGACTTTACTCGGGTTGGCTTGGGGCAGTTTTTTGATGCTGGCAACCGCATTCATCACATCTATGGTGTAATCGGGCGCAGAATAAGCACTCGAGGGCTTACCCCCTGAAAAACCATGCCCACGGTAATCTGGCTTAAAAACGATATAGCCATTTTTGGCAAAACCCGCTTGGTACGCCACATATTTTTCAGTGGTGCGGTACTGCTCGGGTGGAATATAACCATGATTAAAGACAACCACTGGGAAACCTGTTTTGGGCGCTTTGGCTTTTGGAATGGTTAAAAGCGCCAGTATTTTAATACCATCGGATTTGTACGAAGCCACCCATTGGCGATAGTTGACCCCATCAGTTAGCCGCCACTCGAGGGTGATGGCGCTGCCGGAATACGCCCGTGCTTGCAGCGCCACAATGCTGTTTGGATTGGTGCTGGGGTCGGGGAATTCTCGAGCCGCCAAAACCACACCCGAAAGCGCTAAGACAAAAAGTATCGGTTTCATTTTTCGAGTATGCAAAAAAATTCGAGAAATCACAAGCAAAAAAATTACATTAACTTTGCAATCTGGGCTGCTGCTAGATGTGGCTCGAGGTCACGCCACACGATGCGCCTCGAGAACTCGCGCAACTTGTAAAAGTTTTGCATAGCTGACGTTTTGATACGAACTCGCTTCATCTTTTTGAACTTGTTGTGCGGTTACTCCAAGGGCTGAAGCCAAACCTTTTTGGGTTAAACCAACAGCGACACGGGTTTGAATTAAACGCATTGGCAATTGCTCGAGTTCAACAACGTTCACCAAAGGTTGGTAATTCACTTTAAGCGCTTCAAAAGCCAGTATTTCATCGGTTAAATCCTCGAGTTGCACCATAAGCGAATCCCGTTGAGCCTTAACCAGAATCACATCACCATTTGGCGGATTTGCATTAAAGTCCGCAAGGGCATCGGCAAATCGCTGACAATTAGCTCGAGTGATTTTGTATTCTCTTTGGTTACGAATCATATTGACCTCCAAACACTTAAATCAAGTCGAATAATACCTTTGAGTTTTCCCCGACGGTCTTCTTGAAAAAATTGGATAAATGGTTTGCCATCTCGAGTGGCTGGCAGGGTCATCAGGAATAGCTCACCACCAAATTTGGCTTTCATAGCGCTGCTTTCTTAGAAAAATCTATCAGCACAGGGTCAATTAGCTTGCTGCTGACGCAATCTGGATTCCAGCAAGCATCAAAGTCGTTAGGGTGAAGTTCGGCTGTGACAAAACTACCATCTATAAAAATCTCTAAACAACCAGCCAAAGCCAAGTTATTTATGGCAAGGGCTAATCCCTCGAGCAACTTTTGACGGTGAGCAGTTACGCCAAACCGCATTTCAAACTCAGACCAAGTGGTGATGTGAATTCCAGCAGGCAAATTGCCATTTGGCATGAACGGCGGAATCATAAATATAGTGTAGCAGAGCAAAACAATAAACACAACTCAAGGGTTGTCTTAATAATTTTGAACACCTTCAAAGAGAAAGCTGTTTCACAATCTCCCTAGCAGCCTCGATTGGCTCAAAGACAGAAGTATCTATCGTCATTTTTGTACCCAAAATTTCGGCGCTTAAATCGGTGTCTGCCAGCGCCAAAGCCAGCCCAGTCAAGCTCGAGATTTTCCAATTTTTGCGCTCTGGGCTTTGCACACGCTGCTCGAGAATACTTAGTGGGCAGTAAAGTTTAACAAACGCCACCTCTCCACCGTTTTGTTTAATAGCAGCAAGGTAGCGCTGAACCGATACAGCAGAGTCCTTTGAAAACCAAAACGTAAAAATCAAATCTACATCGTTCTTGGCGGCTCGAGCCAACGCATCGGCTCGTAAAAAACGCACATACTCGAGGTAATCTGGTGTACCAAAATCAAAGACTGACTTGGCAAGGTCAACTGTCAAGTGATTATGGAAAAGCCGATAGCCCGTTAAAGCCGCCAATTCTCTAGCCACCGTCAGTTTGCCTGTGCCTGGAGCGCCGTACAGAAAAATCAGTTTCATTGGTCTGCCATTGCAAGGTAAGCCTGAAGCATAATATTAAAACGCTTATTGTGATGAGGACCGCCCAGTTTTAAGTGCAGCAGTTCATGGATAATCACTTCACGGCGAAACTTGGCGGGTTGCTCGAGTAGTTCTGTATTAAACGTTAATCGCCCACGAATACTACAACTCGCCCATTTTTTAGACATTAAACGTAAGTGCATTTCTTTGTACTCTACTTTCATCCGTTCAGACCAGACTCGAACTTCGGACTTAAAAACAGCACTGGGAATCATGGACTCGAGCGCAATCATACCGATACTCCTTTAAGTGTCTTAATCAGTTTTTCTACAAATTCGGTGAGGCGTTTAGGCTCGAGTTTTTGGGCTAGGGATTTGTAAAAAGCCCGACGCACCGCCCCTTCTTGGCGGTCATCGGTTATCCAATGCGGGTAACTTGCAAAGGCTTGTTTGGCGATACTAGCCAGTAACTCTGGGTCGGCAATTTGTTCTCGGGTTGCCAGCCAGAAGACCGTAAAGGTTTCCTTGTCTAAACCAGTTTGGTTTTGGGCTTGTTCGGCACTCAAGGCTTCTTCGACCAGAGCAATCAGTTCTTCGATGGCTTCTTTGGACTCGAGTTGCCGTGTTTGAAACTGCCAAGCAATACTTTCGGCGCGTTCGCCAATACTGCGTAAATACGGTTTGGCATCGCTTTCTTTGGCAACTGCTCCCATCAGGGTTTTGAGCAAATTAAACACTTCTACGGTTGGAATGCCCTTACCTTCGGCAATCCGCGCTAAGGATTCCAAGCCCAAATCATAGGTTTTTAAGCCTTGCAACACATTGCCACCCGAAGTATGGCTCTGTACCAAAAGTTCGGTTTTATGCACAAAATCATCATCTAAAAGCTGGCTTGGTTCGTAAGCCTCTTTTAATGCCCTGACCATTCGGGCTAAACGCTCGTAATCGGCTAGAAACGGTACAAGTTCGGCATCTGGCGATAAGACTTCGTAAGCATCTGAGGTTTGCTTAAAGAACTGATAAAACTTTGTGCGTGGTTCGTTATCCCGAAAATTTTCTAAGACCGCCTCGAGTTGCTTATCTGGGGCTAAAGCAGGGTTAATCAGGGGTAAATAATTGGCTCGAGCCGTTTGCATTAAATTCTTAAAGTATTCCATCAAAACACTTAAATCTGTGACCACACTAATTAAGTCTTGGGAATCAAAGGCAAGGGCTTTCTCGAGTTTTTCAAAAATACCCACAAAATCCACAATTAAACCGCGTCGCTTCCCATTTTGCGGACGATTCACCCGAGCGATGGTTTGCAACAGCACATGGTCACGCATGGGTTTATCGAGATACATCGCAAATAAATTTGGCGCATCGTAACCAGTTAAAAGTTTTTCGGTGACAATCAGGATTTTGGGTAACCGCTCGGATTTTTTGAAATCATCACGCACTTGTTTCTCGCTGGCTTCGTCCAACCTGAACGCCTTGAGTAATTCCGAATCCGAGTTGCTGCTGCTCATGACGACACGGCTGTACTCGGGTGGTAAAAACTGGTCTAATGCCTGTTTGTAAAGCGCACAGGCTTCACGGTCAACCGCTACTAAAAACCCTTTGAAGCCCTGCGGTTCGACATTAGCTAAAAAATGCTGAGCCACAAATTCGGCAATTTTAGCAATCCGCTCTGGTTTTTTAAGCATCACTTTTAAGGTCGTGGCACGTTCCAGAACACGGTTAAGTTCTTCAATATCAGCTAACCCCTCCGCCTCCGCCGCCTCGAGAAATTCGCGTTCTAAAACCTCGCGTTCGACCCGTAAATCGTTGGGCGCAAGCGTATACGAAAGTGGCACAGTCGTTTCGTCGGTCAGCGAATCTTTAATGCTGTACTTATCCAAATACCCGTTTTCGTCGCCACCAGCAAAAATATCAAAGGTACTGCGCCCTTTACGCCCATTGGCAACGGGTGTACCTGTAAAACCCAGAATTGTACTTTGTGGCAATGCAGCCATCAGGTAACTGCCTAAGTCCCCGCCCGTAGTACGGTGGGCTTCGTCTATTAAGACAAAAACATTGGCTCGAGCATTGAGGTTTTGTTCCATATTCTCGAATTTATGAATGGTTGTGACGATTAAACCACGGTAATCGGTGCGTAACAAATGCTCTAAATCGCGTTTGGTATCGGCAATCCGCACCGTCACACTTAAACCATCAATGTTTTGAAACAATTGCTGTTCGAGTTCGTTACGGTCTACCAACATTAAGACCGTCGGATTTTCAAACACAGGATTTTCCAGCATGAGCCGCGCTGCCACAATCATCGTAAAGGTCTTACCGCTTCCTTGGGTATGCCAGACCAAACCGCGTTTTTGGCTTGCATCCCGCGCCCGATTGAGGATTCTTTCGACCGCCCGCATCTGATGCGGACGCAACACCAATTTAGAAAGTTCACCATCGCGTCTCGAGAACAGCACATAATCATGCAGAATTCGGGTTAGGCGTTCTGGCGCAACAAAGTGTTTGACCAGCGTTTCAAAATCCCCGGCGGTTTCATCACGCCAATTTAATAGTGCCTTACGGGTATTATTCCAAGTCGGACCGTACAAAAACTGAACCAAATGGGTAATTGCAAATAGCTGCTCGAACGCCATTAAACTGGCGGCTTCTTCGTGATAGCGCCGCACTTGGTCTCGAGCTTTTTCCATTGCCCCAGTCACATGAGGCGCTTTGGCTTCGACATCCATAACCGGAATGCCATTGATATAAAAAACAATATCTTGACGCACCCCTTGCCGCCCACCCGAGAACCGCAATTCGTCGGTCACATGAAGCGCGTTTAACCGAGCATCCACACCTGTCGCCAACAAACGAACATTGCGTTCACGTTTTTGACCCGTATCAAAAACTGTTTTTAAGCCAGCCAGCCATTCCCAGATTTCAAGATTACCCTCTAAATCCGAACGAACCGCCATTAAACGCCGTGCCACATCCTCGGCTTGGGCATAATCCACCACCCCAGCATTAAGGGCTTGGATACGCTCGAGAAAAATATCCTTAAACAACAATCCATTCGCCCCACCGCGCAAACGTTGCGCTTCGTCGGGGCTGACATAAGTCCAGCCACTTTCGATGGCATAGCGAATAAAGGGATTCTGAACCGAACCAGCTTCGGTGGCAAAACTCATGCTTGTACCTCCGTAGAAACCAAGCGTTTTCGACCAGTCATCAGCGAATGCAGCGCCGATTGGAAAAGAGAATCGAGGGCAGAAACTCGAGACTCGAGGGATGAGATTTTGGAGTCTATACCTTGCAATAATTTGGTTATTTTGTTTTGTTCTTCTCGAGGTGGAAGTGGAAAAAGTAAATTCTTTAATTTATCACCCGGAAGATGCGCTATCGTCGTTTTGACCGCAATATCTCCATATAATTTGTTGTAACGAAACGCATTCATCATGTGATGAAGAAAAAATAATGTTGTTGTATTTTCTGACCGCGCTCTAACCCGATGCAGCGCTTTTTGAAAGTAACATTCCTCTAACTCGCCATTCCATATTGCAGTTCTGCCAATATCCCCACCCTCACAAACTAAAGCATCTCCAACATTAAGTTGAAATTTTTTCTGTTCTCGCTCGTCAAAATTCATCTCATAAACATCATGGGTTTCTATCTTGCCCCACTGTATGTTCGTATTTCTCAAGTATAATTTGGGAGATAGTCCATTACGCGCTTTATCTGAAAGCATTTTGCCTAACTGACTTTCAAACAATTCATCTACTTTTTTTACTTTCCAGTCTTTTGGCATCTTCCCAATTTCAGTTTCTTGTAATTCCACTGCCGCCGCATCCTGCACGGACACTGCCCCGTAAGTAAACAAATGCCGCATCAAACTGCGTTTTAATTCTTTTGCCGCCTCGAGTTCTTGCACTGTGGTTTGTCTGGCGTGGCGAATGGTGCGTAATGCCGTGGCAATGGCTTGTTGCTCGAGCAGTGGTGGTAGGGGAATCTCAAGTGCCAATAAGTCTGCTTCCTTAAACCTGAGACGACTAATTTTTGTACTTCCCAGACTTCGTTCTTCAATAAACTGCCATATATGAGGCTGACTAAATAATCGCCAAAGAAATTCGGGTTCGATTTGAGTCAAATCTACTTTGAAGCTCGGAAATTCATTCGAGACGTACATTCCATCTTCAAACGAGCTAATAAATCCAAAAGAACCCTTCCATGCAAATAAACGACTGAAAATAAACTCATTTACAGAAACTTTATAAAGGTCTTTTCCTTTAATTTCGCTACCTTTTACAGCTTCTTTAATAAACGGTCCTTCTGCATACCAACGAACGCCAAGGCGTGTATAAATTATGTTTTTCTCTAAACGAATCTTATGCTGTTGTTGTTGAAGCAGATTTTTCAATTTTACCCACATCCAGCCTTCAGGCAATTGTTTACTTTTTATGGGTAATTTTTCAAATTCCATTTATTCCTCCGTGTGGTACTGCCCAGTGCTTTGTGCTAACTTTTTTAATCTGCAAAAAGCGCTTCTAAATCTCGGCTACCATGCACCACACGTACAACGACAGGTATCTCTTGCCATATTGTATAAAAAACAATGTATTTACGCACCACAAAGCTACGCAAACCCTTTTTTAGTTCATCTCGAGAACGCCCTAATAACGGAAAAATCTCGAGGTCTTCGACTTGCCTAATGACTTCGCTGGTAATGAGTAACGCCACAGATTCCGTATGAAAGTCTGCTATTTGCAAAATGTCATTGGCTGCTTGTTCAGTAATAATTGGCAACATGACTTAGCGCTTGACCCGTTTTTTGAGTTCAGCCATGCTGATTGTTCTGCCTGCTTCTAAATCCTGCCAGCCCGCTTCGATGGCAGCTTGTAAGTCTTGGCGTTGCTGTTCGCGCTGAATCTGGGTGCGTATGGCTTCGCGTATGACTTCGCTAGATGTTTGGTAATGACCAGTTTCTACTTTTTGTTGAATCCAAGATTCAAGTTCGGGTGTCAAAGAGATATTCATGAGCATATTTTAGCATTTTTTGACATTTTGTGCTGTCTCGAGCATTTATTCCTCCGTGTGTGCTTTCTGCCTCGAGTAGGCTCATGTGGTGTTCTAAATTCTAAAATTTGAAGTGCCACATGAGTGTTTTAGCCTAAATTTATTGAAAAATGTCCGATATGTCCGATAAATGTCCGATAAATGTCTCTTATGCCAAACGCGAATAGCGTCGCCCTTTACCTGTGCCATCAGCCTTGACCAAACCTTGCAATATCAATACTTGCAAGTCGCGCTGAATAGTTTTAGTCGAAACAGTAGATAAAACTTGCGAAAAATCTGAAATACCAGCCGTCTCTAAAGTATCTAAAAATTCCAAAATTGAAATTTGCCGCTCCGATAAACCCTGTTTTTGCAAAATCGTTTTACTAAATTTATTCTTATAAAAAACAACCTTAAAACCACCTTGACTCGAGAATTCTGGGGCGGGTAAACCATTTGCTTTGCATTCCCTAATTATTCGAGTTGTTCCTGTTCCCCAACGTTCGACTAAATCGAGGGCATGAAAAACTTCAGCGATACTTGGATTGCGGCGCTTTGAAACATGATTTTCCATGTGAAGCATTTCCAGACTAAGTTCAGGGTCTAAATTACCCGGATTCCAAATGCTGAATTGGTCATCCAAAATCCGAATTTGAATATCACTAGAATCAGTATAGTCACGGTGAATCAAAGCATTGACGATAGCTTCGCGTAAGGCTTCGAGCGGGTATTCCCAAGTTTCTCGGCGCTGGATTCTTTCGAGTAAACTTGGGCTTTTTAGAGTATCCAACTTTGCTCTGTCGGCAATTTCATAACGCACCGTTAAATGTGTTTGTAGGTGCATAAGTGTTGCCTCGAGTTGGTCTATCAGTGTGCCTTTCATTGTTTTGTCATCCACAATTTGACCATTGATAAATCTGGCAATACGAATAACAGCACCTACTGCAATATCTTGTGGTCTATTGCCAAAGCAAAGCAATGCGGCTCGGGTTGGGCGGGATTCGCGCAGCAAATTTAAGTTCTCGAGTATTGCTTGAGCAGAGTCCGTTTCGCTCGCATAAGGTAAACGTTTATTTGATAAACGCACAAACTGTTTGATCGCCTCAGGATTTATGTCGGGATGCCTTTGCTGAAATACAGGAAAAGTCTGTCCTGTTGGCAAAGAATCCCAGCTTTGACCACTTAATTCCAACGAGCGTCGCGCTAGTTCTTCACTGGTCATGTCTCGGTTTGTTGTTCCTACCCGAATTAAATAACGTCCTTTACACGATATAAGTGTTGTGGCTTTTTGAACCCTTAATTCCAGTACCTTTAAGCCATTTTGAGTCGGAATCCGATTTACTTCTGGATACAGTCTTAAAACATCCACAATTTGGCTAAGGATTGTGCGTAATTCAGAATCGCTTGGGTCAAAACCAATTACTTTTCCGTTATCTTCAACACCAATAAAAACGCTACCTCCAGAAGTGTTGGCAAAGGCGGCTAGGTCTTCCAGTGCCGAGTGTTTACCGCTCCATTCTCGTTTTAAGTCTAAAACGTTACTTTCTTCAAGTGGTTCATGTAGCATATATCACCCTAACCCTAGATGCACCAGAACTTTATTCAGGGCAATATCGGCTTCAACTCGTTCTTCCTCGGCAGCCCGAAGCCGAAGCACCGCTTCCTCGAGTGGCAGGACATCATCTATTGCCCCTGTACTGACAAAACGACTTGGCGAAAGGTTGTAATCGTGCTTGATTGCATCGGCTTTGCTAATCTCGATGCTGGTGTCGGTCACGGTTTGCCACCCAAGGTACATCTGCACAATTTTTGCAATCTCGAGTTCTGGGATAAAGTTTTTTGGTCTGCCCTTAGCCACAAGTTTGCTGGCGTTAATCAGTAAAATCTGGTTTGGATGGGCTTTTTGCTTGGCAATAACTAAAATAATTCCAGCTGCCGTGGTGTTATAAAAAAGGTTTTCGGGCAGCAAAATAACACTTTCGATTAAATCGCGTTCCACAAAACTCTTGCGAATATCACGTTCTTTGTCCTTGCCTGTTTTACCGCTTCCCCTCGAGACTGCACCTGTGTCCAGCACAATAAAGGCTTTACCGTTATCCTCGAGCATCGCCGTCATGTGGCTGACCCAACCCCAATCGGCTGTGCCTTTGGGCGGTTTCATCTCGGCAAACTTAAAGCGTTCATAAGCATCGTTTTCGTAGACTGCTTCGTTGATGTTGTTCTGATTCCACATTGGGTTTGCGCCAATTCGATTAAAACGCATTAAGCCACCGTCAGCATTGGTGTGCTTAGGGTGTTGCATCGTGTCGCCTAGCCGAATATCTGCGTCCATGTCGTGCAGTGTGGTGTTCATTCGCCCCAGTGCATAGGTGGTTGGCAAGAATTCTTGCCCGTATAGTTTTAGCCGTGCCACGTTATCGGGTAGGGTCGTGTAGCCATTTTGTTTTGTGCCGTGCCGCTCGAGTAAATCCAAATGCGCCGCCACAAGAATACCCGCGCTGCCACAAGCTGGGTCGTAGACACTCGAGCCGGGGCTGGCTTGCATCAGCTTTGCCACCAAATGGGTCACGCTTGGTGGGGTGTAAAACTCGCCGCTTGATTGTCCTTTGTCTTCGCTAAATTTGCGAAGTAGGTATTCGTAAGCGTGTCCGAGTAAATCGGCTGGAACATCATCTAAGCCAAGTCGGTATTCGCTTAAAACATTCATTAAACCCGTTAGGTAACTGTCTGGCATCACTCGCTGTCCAGCACTGGTGGCATTAAAGTCAATCACGTCTAAAACACCACTTAGTCTTTGCGGATTTTCTTTGACAAGTTCGCGCATGGCGGTGGTAATGGCTTCACCAAGGTTAGCCGCTTGCTTTCGGACATAATCCCATTTGGATTTGGTTGGTACAAAAAAACGCACGATTTTACGGTCTTCTTCTGCCAGTGTTTGTGCCAGTTCAGGGCTGCCATAATTTTCGGTCAAACGATTGATTTCGTCTTCAAAAACATCAGAGATACGTTTTAAGAAAATCAGGGGCAGAATAAACTCTTTGTATTTGCTGGCATCGGCTGGACCACGAATGGCACAAGCAGCACGCCATAACCAGCCCTCTAAGGTTTTTAATTCCATTGGGCTAGTTTAACTCGAGCCACGGTTAATATGTAAAGAACAAAAAACCAGCTTGAAACCACAAGCATGCTTCTCGAGTTTCTGTTATTTTTACGGCTTCATCCGTGTCAGCATTCGTGGGAACGGAATCACTTCGCGTAAGTGCGGCACCCCACAAATCCATGCCACTGTTCGCTCGAGTCCAAGCCCAAAACCACTGTGCGGCACAGAACCGTATTTCCGCAAATCCAAATACCAATCAAATGGCTCGAGCGGCAGGTCATGCTCGAGAATACGGGCTTTGAGTAAGTCGTAATCGTGAATGCGTTCCGACCCGCCGATAATCTCACCGTAACCCTCTGGGGCAATCATGTCGTTGCAGGCTGCCAAGCGCGGGTCGTGGGCTTGTGGCTGCATATAAAAGGCTTTGATGGCGGCAGGGTAACTGTGAATCATCACAGGGCGGTCAAAGTAACTACCCACAATCGTTTCGTGTGGCGCACCAAAATCATCGCCCCAAATCACTGGCTGGGTGTCGGCCGCGACGTTTTCTGGTAAGTTACCGCTCGAGATGGCTTTGACGATTAAATCTATGGCTTCGGTGTAGCTCACCCGTGGGAAATTGCCAGCCGCGCTTGGCTCGAGCTTGGTAACATCACGCTCGAGAATCTCGAGTTCGGTTTTTCGCTCCTCGAGTGAGCGCCCCACAAGGTAACTCACAAAATCTTCTTGGAGGCGCATATTGTCCTCCCAGTCGTTGTAGGCAACTTCGGGTTCAATCATCCAAAACTCGAGTAAGTGCCGTCGGGTTTTGCTTTTTTCGGCGCGAAAGGTCGGTCCAAAGGTGTAGACCTTACCGTGTGCCATTGCGCCAGCTTCGGCATAGAGTTGCCCAGACTGGCTTAAATAGGCTTTTTCTTCGTCAAACAAGTTAATCTCGAATAAATTGCTTGTGCCTTCAACGGCGGTTGGCATAAAAAACGGGCTATCGAACTGAATAAAACCACGATTATGAAAAAAATCGTTAATGGCACGTTTAATCGTGTCACGCACCCGCAAAGCCGCCCATGGTTTACGGTGACGCAAATGCAAATGACGGTTATCGAGCAGGAATTCTGTACCATGTTCTTTGGGGGTTATCGGGTATTCCTCAGTCGGTAATGCGACCACTTTAATATCGCGCACTGCCAGTTCAAAACCGCTTGGCGCTCGAGCATCCGCCCTAACTATTCCCACGACCTCGAGACTGCATTCTTGCGGAAGGCGTTTAGCCAATTCAAAAGTTTCTTCAGTCACATCAGATATAAAAACTGTGCCTTGAATAAAACCAGTGCCATCACGCAATTTTAAGAATTGCAATTTGCCCTTGCCGCTTTTGTCGGACAACCAGCCTTTAATGGTGACGGTGTTTTCGGCGTGTTGCCCAATATCGGATATAAAAACTCGCATGGGGAGATTCTAAGGGAAAAGGGTTAAAAGGTTAAAGGGTAAAAAGATTAAACGCTTCCGCGAACCGCTATCGCTTGACCTTGGAGGGCAATACAAACCAAGTCGCCGACCCGTTGCGGATTTGGGGCTGGGGTTTGGATCAAAATTAAACCATGTTGGGTCTTGACTGTAAAAGTAATATCATGCCCCTTAAAATCCCGAGCAATAATTTCGCCGCTCACGCCAGAACTCGAGAAACGCAAGTCTTCTGGGCGGATGGATAACATCGTGTTGCCGTCTTTATTCTCGAGCGGAAAAGCACCCAAACTGGTCTGTGCCATGTTATTGAGGACTCGAGCAGGAAGCAAGTTGGTTTTGCCCAAAAAACTTGCCACAAAAGCGGTGCGTGGTGTGGCATAAATACTTTCGGGTGCGCCAGCTTGTTCTAAGTTGCCATCACGCATGACCAGTAATTGGTCAGCAAAAGTCAGTGCCTCTTCTTGGTCATGGGTGACTAAAAGGGCTGTAGCATTGGCTTTACGCAGAATTTCCCGTACCTCACCCCTTGTGGTTTCGCGCAGTCCAGCATCTAAGCTCGAAAATGGTTCATCGAGCAGTACCAATTTAGGGTTTGGGGCAAGCGCCCTTGCCAATGCGACGCGCTGCTGCTGACCGCCCGATAGCTGGTGCGGATAGCGCTTCTCGAAGATGCTTAAACCCACCAACGCCAGTACACTTCGGGCTTGATCAAAACGTTGTGCTTTGGGCAGTTTACCAAGTCCAAACAGCGTGTTCTCGAGAACCGTCAAATGCGGAAACAGTGCGTATTCTTGAAACACAAAGCCAATTTCGCGTTTTTCTGGCGGTACATCTAGGCTGCTCGAGACCAATTCAGTGTTGCCCAGAATAATTTTACCAGCATCTGGGCGCTCAAACCCTGCAATCAGGCGTAAGGTTGTGGTTTTGCCACAGCCACTTGGTCCAAGAATCGCGGTGATGCTGTTGTCTTGCAAATCAAAAGAAAGGTTATTGACCACAGGCGGATGGCTTGGGTGGTAACGTTTGGTGAGCGATTCAACAATCAGCATATTTCCGAGTAACCCAGTCGGATTATTACAGCTTTAGAACAATGATGCTGTGACTCGAGTCCCGTTTTTCATTGGGTCATTACTGCCCATCATAAAAACATACAATCAGTCTCGAGAGACGCATCAATCCATGAGCCAGAATTGTCCGATTTGTTATGCCGATAATCCCGCCGAGGCAACCGTTTGCCATCTTTGTGGGACATCGTTTTTACAAATTCAGATTTCAAGCACCATCAGTGATGAACTCCCTGCTGGTCAGAGTCTAAAAAATGGTCAATATCAAATTTTAGCAGTCATTGGACGCGGGGGTTTTGGTATCACTTACCGAGCTTTTGATAATTCTCGGCGCGAGTACGTGGCGATTAAAGAACTTTTTCCCGATGGCTTAGTCACCCGCGACAACAGCACTGGTTATGTACTACCTAATGTTGGAGAAGCTAAAAGTTTACGCAGCCTGACCACCCGTTTTGAAATCGAAGCCGATACCATCCGCGTTATTCGCCACCCAGCCGCCGTGACTGTTCTCGAGACTTGGGAAGAACTCGGCACGGCGTATATGGCGATGGAAATGCTTGAAGGCGAAACTTTAGAACAGCGCATTCTACAGGGTAAATTATCCGAAAAAAGCGCTAAGCGTTTACTTGTGCCGTTACTCGAGTGCTTGTTTGATTTGCACGAACGCGATTTACTGCACCGCGATATTAAACCCAGCAACATCATGATTGTGGCTGGCGAACCCGTTTTAATAGATTTTGGCAGTG
>JAYWHB010000094.1:0-1748 GCA_043777915.1 Deinococcales bacterium | reverse complement strand
TCTCGAGTTGGCTGGTCACATCGCCTTGTAGGGTTAGGACTGGTGGACATGCCACCAAAAAAAGCAGTAAGAAGCTAAGAAATATTCTCCTCATTTGTCCAAGCCTACCAAAAAAATACAAACCGATTTGGATTGAAGTAGACTAATCCTATGCTGGCTGTTCTTGAATCCTTAAAACGCACCCTTGGCAATAAAGTCCGTGACCAACTGACCGAAACCCTGCTCTATCGTTACGATGCGATTGCCCAAGGTCCTGCCCCAAAAGCCGTGGTGCTGGCAGAATCGGCAAGGGATGTAGCGATTACTTTAGAGATTTGCAATGCCGCCCGTTTTGCAGTTGTACCGCGTGGCGCGTCCAGTGGCTTATCGGGCGGGGCTGTACCAGTCGGGGACTGCATCATGATTGCCACCAACCGCATGACTCGGCTCGAGATTGACCCCATAAAACGGATTGCCAGAGCGCAGCCGGGGGTGATTACTGATGCGATTAGTGCCGCCACCAAAAAACATGGGTTGTATTACCCGCCAGACCCAGCTTCGAGCCGTCAGAGTACGATTGGCGGCAATATCGCCGAGAATGCTGGTGGTCCGCAATGCCTAAAAAAAGGGGTAACGGGCGATTATGTGCTTGAACTCGAGTATGTGACTGCCGACGGGCAAGTGTCTCGAGCCACCCGAGACGGAATTGATTTAGCAGGGACGATTATTGGCTCAGAAGGCACGTTGGCATTTGTGACCGATGCAGTCCTAAAACTCGAGCCACTGCCAAAATTTACCCGCACTGCCTTTGCGGTTTTTAATGAACTTGGTCAGGCAGGTCGGGCAGTTGCCTTGGTCACTGCCTGTGGTTTGACCCCAGCTAAACTCGAGTTGATGGATCAAAACAGTATTCGGGCAGTTGAGCAATTTATGAACATGGGTTTACCAACCGATGCCGAAGCAATTCTGGTGTGTGATACCGACGGTGATAATGAAAATACCGTGCGGCTCGAGATTGAGTCGGTCGCTGAGGCATTTCGTGAAGCCCAAGCGCGTCAGGTACGAATTGCCGCCACGCCCGAAGAAGCGGCACAACTTTGGAAAGCACGTCGCAGTGTTTCCCCAGCCCTTGGCAACATCCGCCCGCACCGTTTTAACGAAGATATTGTTGTGCCGCGCAGTCGTTTAGAACCAGCCATGCGTGAGATGCAAGAAATTGCCAAAAATTATCCACAATTTCCATTTGCAATTTTTGGTCATGCGGGCGATGGAAATTTACATCCGAACATTTTATTTGACCGCAGTAAAGACAGAATAGAAGAAGTCGATCATTTTGCCCATGAGGTGGCTCGAGTGGCGATTGCTCATGGTGGGGTCTTAAGCGGCGAACATGGGATTGGTTTAATGAAACGCAGCTTTATGACCGAAGCCACACCCAAAGCGGCACTCGAGGCATTTTGGCGGATTAAACATGCTTTTGACCCCAACGGGATTATGAATCCCGGTAAGGTACTACCCGAGATTTAGTCCTTTGGTGCGATGACCTTGGTTTGGCTATACAGTAGATTGATGCCATGAAAACCCAAGCACCCCGCCCAATGTAATTTAGGTCAATGCCCTACCGATTCGGGCAGTGGCTTCCTCGAGTGGAATATCCAAAGACAAAGCAATTTCAGTAGCAACCATGTGCCGTGCATCTTCCATCATTTTATGTTCGGTAGCAGATAAGGCTTTTTCGCTGTCGCGTCTTGCCAGTGTACCCACCAAAG
>JAYWHB010000093.1:0-1749 GCA_043777915.1 Deinococcales bacterium | reverse complement strand
AAACCCGTCCACCACTCGAGACGACTTTGCCCTGTTCGAGTTTTGTCCCCGCATGAAACACCATCACATCCTTTGGCACTGCCGCTAATCCCAGAATTTCAAAACCAGTTTCGTACTTTTCCGGATAACCGCCGCTTGCCATCACGACCGTCGCACAGGATTCTTTCTTCCAAATTGGCTCGAGGTTATGCAGTGTGCCATCTATGCAAGCATCTATAATCTCGAGCAAATCGGTTTCGAGGAGCGGCAGCAGCACTTGGGTTTCTGGGTCGCCAAAGCGAGCGTTAAATTCAAGCACACTGATGCCGTTTTCGGTCAGCATGATACCGGGGTACAACACACCCTTAAATGGTTCACCTCGGGCTGCCATACCCTCGAGAATCGGTTGTACTACCCGAACTCGTATCTCCTCAAGAAGCGCAGCACTGATGTCTGGGGCTGGAGCGTATGCGCCCATACCACCCGTATTTAAGCCGTTATCGCCATTCAAAGCCCGTTTATGGTCTCGGGCGGGGGGCATCATCCGGGCGGTTGTACCATCACAAAAACAAAGTGCGCTGACTTCACGCCCAGAAAGGCGCTGTTCAATCACCACAGTTTGTCCAGCCTCGCCAAAAGCGCCGCTAAACATTTGTTCTAAAGCATATTCGGCTTGCGGCACGGTATCGCAAATCAGTACGCCTTTTCCGAGCGCCAAACCATCGGCTTTAATCACAAAGCCTTCGGTGCTAAACGGAAAATCTCGTACCACTTCTAAGCCGTCCTCGAGATTCTGGCAAACTGCAAAATCGGCGGTTGGTACATTGCAAAGCCGCATCATGGTTTTGGCAAAGCCTTTGCTCCACTCGAGTTTAGAGGCTGCTTTGCTTGCCCCAAAAACCCGTAAACCGTTGGCTTCAAACACGTCCACGATGCCAGCCGCTAATGGGTCATCTGGTCCGATAATCGTTAAATCAATTTTGTGTAAAAGAGCAAACTCAAGCAGCGCTGGAATGTCTATGGCTTTGATGTCTACATTCTCGAGTTTTGCACTCGAGGCTGTACCGCCATTTCCGGGCGCAACAAAGACTTTTTTAGCTCGAGGGCTTTGTAAGACCTTCCAAGCAATCGCGTGTTCGCGTCCGCCGCTTCCAACAATGAGGATATTCATTATATTCTCCAAGGGATTTTCTCAAATGAGTTATCTGGGTTATGAAAACCTATCTTTTTGAAAGTGATGACATAGTTATCGCCTTCATTTACCGACTCAGCATAATATTCATCTTCTCTTGGAAACATTTGATAAACAGTGACTAAATAACCACTTGGAGGAAGCGTAAATATTCCATCTTGTGGTTGCGGGAGCTTATAGTTATTAAATTGGGCGCACATTGCAGCAGAATCTAGATTTCCAAGACATAAAACACCATGAGTCTCAAAGCATAAGGAAAATGCTCTAAAACAGGTCTTTTCTATCTCGTCATTTGAGTGCATTGTCATTCGTATTTGAAAATAATTATACGAACACCCCCAAACTATGGTTTTCTTTAGATTCATTCGCTTTACTAATCGTTCACAAAGACTTTCATAATCCCAATCATAATCGTAAATGTCATGTGTATCAATATCAATTATTGACAAAAAGGTTGCATTTTCGCCAAAAATATTAAAGGTATAATCCCCATCTTCTAGGTTGTGAATACCCATATCATCCACCCTCAAAAACATTTTTATCTCTTGTTTCTTCAAATAACCAGCTTGGTATTTTCA
>JAYWHB010000092.1:0-14010 GCA_043777915.1 Deinococcales bacterium | reverse complement strand
AAAGAATTTCCACTGGTCATCGGGTTAATGGCAACCCGCCAACGCATGGCTTGGGCGCTTGGGGTGCAAGATTTAGAAGACATTCCCAACCGTTTACGCAAATTACTGGACATTAAACTGGGTGGCGGGATTTTTGGTTTGCTCAGCAACGTCCCAAAACTCAAAGACCTGATTGCCCTACCCCCCAAACGAGTCCGCAGCGCACCTGTCCAAGAAATTATTTGGCGTGGCGACGAAGTGGATTTAAGTAAAATTCCAGTCCTCAAATGCTGGGAATTAGACGGGGGACCGTTTGTGACCCTGCCGCTTGTGATTACCAACGACCCCGAAACGGGCGAAATGAACATGGGCATGTACCGAATGCAAATCATGTCTAAAAACACCACGGGAATGCACTGGCAACGCCACAAAACAGGGGCGAAACACCTCGAGAAAGCCAAGAAACTGGGCAAAAAACTCGAGGTCGCGGTGGCGATTGGCGGCGACCCCGCCCTGATTTACGCCGCCACTGCACCGATTCCACCCGTGCCGGGCATCAATGAGTACAGTTTAACCGGTTGGCTACGCAGTAAAGGTCAAGAAGTGATTAAAGGCATCACCGTGAATTTAGAAGTGCCAGCCAACGCCGAATTTATTCTCGAGGGCTATATTGACCCAACCGAGGAATGGGTGATGGAAGGTCCTTTTGGTGACCACACGGGGTTTTACACGCTCGAGGATTTATACCCACTTTTTCATGTCACCGCAATCACAATGCGAAAAAATGCGGTGTATCCAGCCACGATTGTTGGCAGACCACCAATGGAAGATGCTTATTTAATCGAGACCACTGAACGAATTTTCTTAGTTCCAGCCCAACTCATCCTGCCTGAAATCGCCGACTATCATTTGCCCCCTTGCGGCATTGCTCACAATCTGGTCAATGTGACCATTAAAAAATCTTACCCCGGGCAAGCCTATAAAGTCGCCAACGGCATGTTTGGACTTGGACAAGCGATGTTTACCAAAGTCGCCGTGGTCTGCGAAGCTGGCATCGCCAAGCCGCAAAATAACCTCGAGTTTTGGCAACATGCGCTTCTGCACTGCGAACCCGGACGCGATACGGTCATCACCAAAGGACCGACCGATGTGCTTGACCACTCGAGCCGTGAATGGAGTTATGGCAGCAAACTGATTATTGATGGCACACAAAAAACTTGGGAAGAGGGTAAAGCTGTTCCGTGGACACCCGCCTTCCCAAGGGATGCCCATACCCTGCCCAAACTCGAGGGCATTGTTGAACAGAGCCAACTCGGAGGCGGAATCTGGTGGGTGAGCCTGCATAAAACCAAGCCCCACCAAGGTCTCGAGCTAGGAAAAACCTTGGCAGCTACCCCAGAGGCTTCCGGCATTCGTCTGATTGCCATTGTGGATGATGAAACCAATGTGCTTGATGCCGAAGATGCTTTTTGGACGTTACTCAACAACATAGACCCCGAACGAGACTCGAGCATCGAAAAAGGCGCAACTGGAAATGTGCTTGTGCTGGATGGCTCGAGAAAAATTGCCGAGGAAGGTTTTACCAGAATTTGGCCTCCCAAAATTTCCATGCCCCCAGAAATAGCCGAACTGGTAGATACCCGTTGGGAGGAATATAAATTGGGTGTACCATGCCCCAAATCACCCACAGGAAGAAAAACATAGGGTAAAAAGGTCAAAAGGTAAAAAGGTTAAAGGCAAACCATGTACTTACCCTTTTTACCTTTTCTACTTTTAGCCTTTTAACCCTGCCAAGGGCTGTACCCAGCTTTGACAAAATACAAGCCGTGTGGTGCAACATTTCTACCTGCTTGGTCACGGTCTTTGGACTCGAGAACGGTTAAAACATCTTCAGATTTCAGTTTGCCACTGCCGACTTCGAGCAGCGTGCCGACAATGCCGCGTACCATGTGGCGCAAAAAACTCTCGCCAGTAATTCTGACTTCAACAAATTCGGTGTTTCTCGAGAATGGCGCAGAAACGGCTCGAACATCGCAAGCAAGCACTTCGCGTTGGGTATCGCGTTCTTCCCTTGTGGCAAAAGCCGCAAAATCATATTCTCCGATTAAATGCGCCGCCGCATGACGCATTGGGGCAACCTCGAGTCGGTAGGGTATCCACAGGGCGCGGGAGCGTTCTAAGGCACTGGCAGTTGGAGTATTCAGAATTCGGTAACTGTACGAACGCCAATTGCAAGAAAACCGTGCATGAAAATTGGCATCGGTGTCGGTGCAACTTAAGATTCGGACATCTGGCGGCAAACGGGCATTGAGGGCTTTTAAGACCTTATCGGCGGGGGTACTAAATCCGACATCCACATGAATGGGCATCTCGAGGGCATGAACTCCTGTGTCGGTGCGTCCGGCTGCCATCGGGCGACTGAAGCGACCTAATGGCTCGATGGCAGTTTCTAAAACCCCTTGGATGGTGCGTTCACCCTTACTTTGGACTTGCCAGCCCTTAAATTCTGTGCCGTCCCACTCGAGGTTCAAGCGTAAACGCCGCCAATTTGGAGGCAGACGGGTTTGTAACGCCATTGTTTCGGCACTCTGTTCACTTGCTAAGGTCATGGATTACGAATTGTACCGTGAAACATGAGACTAAGCTGACTCGAGGTAAATTTGTGATAAAATCCTACCGAGCGATGACAAAAATCAGGTACACTCGAGTCATATGTGGTTCAAAAGCCTAATTTTAATCGGATTGTTACTGTTCTCAGTCGGAACAGCACAACCTCGCAACCCCAATGTGCTACTTTTACGGGTCTTACTTGGACAACAAAGTAAAGTCTCGATTCTGATGCCCGCCAATCACAGTGCTTTATTTGCCGATGGCACGACCATCTCGAGCAGCGACACCGCCCTCGAGTGGCGCATCTCGGTACTTGGTAACGACATTGGCATTGAAACCGCCACAGGCATTTTTGATACGGGCAAAGACCGTTTAATTCTGCAAAGCAACACCAGTTATTTTCAGTACAACGGCAAACTCTACCGTGGTGCGGCTGTGCTTTTGGCTCGAGGTGGACAAGTGATGCTGGTCAATGCCGTGGATGTCGAAGAATATGTGCGTGGCGTGATTCCGCTCGAGATGCCAACCCACTGGCAAGACGAAGCCTTAAAAGCCCAAGCCGTGATTGCCCGAACTTACGCGATAGCAAATATAAATAGCAAAGCCGATTATGACCTTTGCGACTCTGAACGTTGCCAAGTCTACGGCGGTGCAACTGCCGAAACCCCACGCGGCGACGCGGCGGCTGCCAGCACACGCGGCTTAATTTTATCCTACGGCAATAAACCCGCCCGAACTTATTTTCATGCCGAAAGCGGCGGTTTTACCGCCTCGAGCCGCGAAATCTGGGGCGGCGACCTGCCGTACTTGACTGCTCGCCCCGACCCCGGCGGAGTCTCGAGTCCGAATGCTTGGCGGGTTACGGTCTCACAAGCTACTGCTCAAAGTGTGATTAACCGATTTGTTAATATCGGTACATTTCGCAGTATGCGCGTCTTAGACCGCACCGAAAGCAACCGCCCGAGTTCAATCGAAATCGTCGGTAGTACAGGCACAAGCAAAATCACTGGCACAAACATCTACACCCTAGCTCGAGCCTTGGGTGCAAAAAGCAGCATGATTGATGTGGTCTCGAGCAACCCCTTGATTATTGAAGGTTATGGCAATGGTCATGGCGTGGGTTTATCGCAGTATGGAGCGCGGTACTTTGCCGCCCAAGGCTACGGCTACACCCAGATTCTTGGCTACTATTACCCCGGCGTGGGCATTGGCGCTTACGCGGTGCAATAAGCAAATCTTGGGCATTGAGATTTAACGCCAAGCTGCAAATAGAAACCGTGCTTCACCAGAGTGCTTTTTTGGCACACTCTGGAAAGGACACTGCTTTTCATGCTTCTCACAGCTACCACGTATCATAGATTTCCCGAGACACCTCGGGGTTTATGCGAAGATTCTTCTTTCCTTTTTTACTCTTGGCAGCGCTTGGTGCGTGTGGTTTTTGGTCATATCCAGCTTGGGGCGTAATCTCGAGATTTGCGGCGTTTCCAAGTGCGCCCAAGCAACCCATCACCTTTTTACTGGCGGGTGTCGGACACCATTATGTGGGGTATCACACCCGTGGGACACTCGAGAATGATTTTCAGTTGGGTTTGACTGACTCCATGGTGCTGGTACAACTCAACCCTGCCCAAAAAGCCATTAAATTACTTTCGATTCCCCGCGATACCCATGTCGGGGCGGGCAACACCACCCGCGACAAAATCAATGCGGCGATGCTTGGCGGCTTTGACTCGAGTGTGCGAGCCGTCGAAGGGCTACTGAACTTAAAACTAGACGGTTATTTATTTGTTTCGATAGATGGCACAAAAGCCTTGGTCAATGCACTTGGCGGGGTCAGAATTTATGTACCACAAGCCATGCAGTACACTGATAAAGCCGCTAAGCTCGAGATTAACTTAAAACCCGGTTGGCAAGTTTTAACAGGGCAACAAGCCGAAGGTTTTGTGCGTTTTCGCTACGACAACCTTGGCGATATTGGTCGTACTCAACGTCAGCAAGCCTTTTTTCGGGCATTGCTCGAAAAATTACAGCAACCAGAATCTTGGGGGCGTTTACCGCAACTGGCAAAGGTCTTTGAACAACATGTTCGTACCAATTTAAGCCGTACAGAAGTGGGTGGCGCATTGGGGTTTTTATTGCAACGTCCTCGGGTGGATACCTTGTTATTGCCGGGCGATTTTGGGCGTTTGGGGCGCTATTCTTTTTGGATTCCAAGCGTAAAAGCCCTACAAGCCTTGGTGGATTCTAACCTTCGCAACGCCAAAGACAGACCCGCTCGTGACCCATTTGAACTAAGCATTGCCATTGTTGCCACAGATGCGGCTCGAGCGCGTTTAGCTCGAGCCAAGCTACAAGCGGCTGGTTTTCGGTTTGTTTGGCTGGCAGATGTTTCTGGCGGAGACCCCAATAAATCCGAGGTTTTATCCTCGAGCAGTTTACTTGAGGCTCGGGTGATTGGCTCAGCTTTGGGGGTTAGCGCCGAACGAATCAGTGGTGAGGGTGTGCTTGGCGCAGATATTACGGTGCGGCTTGGCTCGGACTACTAATCCTAGAGCCTCCGAAAGAATGAAATATCATTCCCAAAACAGGGAGGGGACTTCTTGACCATAAACGCGCACCTAACGGGCATGGTCGCAAGCCCCTCCCCTACATAAAAACATTGTCCTGTAGGGGAGACCCTTGTGGTCTCCCTGTATTTCTGACCATCCAATAAACTGTAAAAGCCTACAATTCGGACTTTTCGGAGGCTCGAACTAATCCAAAGATGGTTTCTTTCTTATCTATTTTTTTGGTAAATTAAGTCACAATGAGCCAGAGTCCAGCCAATCAGATTCCACAAATGGGTTTTAATAAACTCGAGTTAGAAAAACGTCTGACCGAAGCCACAATGCTCAAACACATTGTTGCCACGGCTGGCGCTCCGCTCGAGCCAGTCACAGTGCTGAACGTCATTTGTGCCGAGTTAATCGAAGTGGTAGGAGTCCAACACGCTGGTTTTGCTCGGCTCAACGACGACGGCGAGGCACTGACGATTATTTCTGAGTATGGCGAGGGCAATACTGGAAACTTAGGGGCGCAAATTTCACTCGAGAACAACCAGATTACCCAATTGGTCTTGTCAAGACGGCAACCTGTAGCGGTGCTGGATGCCCAAAACGACCCTCGAATGGGCGCAGCGCGGGACATCGCCAAAGCCTTTGGGGTTGCCAGCATGTTGATTGTGCCAATTATTGCTGGGCGGCGCGTGGTCGGGACATTGGGTTTAGATTCCTACACAATGCGTGAATTCAACGAACATGAAATTGATATTATTCAAAGTGCCTCGGCGGCGGCTGCGCCCTTGCTCGAGAATGCCGAGTTATTTGATCAGTTAAGAGCCGAATTGCGGCATCGTCAGCAAACCGAAACCGAACTGCGGCGCTCGAGAATGATTTACCAAGAATTGGTCAATTCCTTAGAAGGTGTGGTCTGGGAAGGAGAATTCCGTGATGGAGGACTGCATTGCACCTTTATTAGCCGCCAAGCCGAACGTTTATTTGGGTACTCGAGTGAGCGCTTCTTGGGCTTACGTGAATCAAACCTTTGGACGCAAGTCTTCCAACCCGACGACTGGTCAGCCATGAATTTACGTTTGCGCCATGCCACCAAAACCCTCGAGCCACTAGAAATCGAAGCTCGGGCTTACGACGACCAAGGCGAACTGATGTGGATTCAAGACCGCATTACCTTCGCCCAAGTAGACGACAGTGTGCGGGTGCGTGGCTTAATGGTCAATATCACCGAACATAAACGCTCGGTGCGTTTGGAACGTGAACGCAATCAGATTCTCGAGTTGATTGCCCGAAATATAGAACTTGAAGAAGTGATGGCGCGAATTTGCGAACTTGCCACTTCGCAATTTCAACGGGCTGGTTGCGCCATCAGTGCTTTGCGGGCTGGAAACCTTGAACTTCTTGCCACTCATGGTTTACCCAATAGTATCCGTACTTGGTTGCAACGTCCGCTTGAAGAGGCTGCCTTTGCTACTTGGGTGGGGCAACTCGAGTCAAATACTCAGAGCATCAGTGACCCACGTTTCAGTCATAACGAACAAGAATTGATCTTAAAACACGATTTTCGCGCCAGCCGCAGTTTACCGATTTTGGTGTCTAATCAAGCCATTGGGGTGGTGACAGTCTATTTGCCCAGTACATCCAGAGACAATTTTCGGGTGCTGCACACCACCACCGAACTGAGCGCGATTGCCATAGACCGCAATACCTTACTTGAACAACTCGAGTACCGTGCCACCCACGACCCACTGACCAACCTAGCAAATCGGGCTTTATACCAAGAGCGTTTAACCCTCGCCATGCGCCAAGCCGACCTACAAAAAAATTCAGTCGGGTTACTCTACATTGACCTTGATGATTTTAAGTTTGTCAATGATAATTTTAGTCATGCCACAGGCGATGAACTGCTTAAAAATATCGCTCGGCAGTTAGTTGCCGAAACCAGTGCCACAAGTACGGTTGCAAGGCTAGGCGGCGATGAGTTTGCAGTAATTCTGCCCAATTTAGAACAACCCGAAGAAGTGGCTCAGATTTCGGCGCAACTTGCCAAAAGCCTGACCACCAAAGTGGTGATTGGGACGCATCAACACGAGGTTTCTGCCAGTATTGGCATGGCGATTTACCCAAGGGATGGCAACACCGCCGATGAGCTTTCCAATATCGCCGACCATTCGATGTACACTGCCAAAGCCAGTTCGATGTCCAGCGCCAAAGCCAAAAGATGATAAAAAACTCTGGTTAGCTCATAAAACCTGTGCTACTAATTTGACATGCTTAGAACACAGTTTTTTGGTGTTGTTTGGAATAGACTTTTGCTTATGCGAATTGCCGCTTTAGGGTTGGTGCTGGCTTTGGCAGCTTGCGCCCCACAAACACCGTCTCGAGTCACAGGGCAAACTGGGGCGGGGGCAAATGTGGCGTTTTATCCAAGTCAATCTGGAGCAATTTGGCAATACCTTAAAGACGGTGAGCGCAACGACAGTACCCCGTACACCCTGCGAATCGAAGGACCTCAGAGTTATAACGGACGAATTTTAACCGGAATGCGTTTTATCGGACGCGGACAAGACATCAGTTACTTTCGGCAATTTGATGAACGCGGTGTCCAACTGATTGCCCAAGGCTCAGCAAATTTTTATGATTTGGTTTATGAGACCCCAATTCTCGAGTACCCGCCGCAAAAAGACTTGGTGATAGGTAAAACTTGGAGCGGCACAAGCAACGCCACCCTGACCATCCCCAAGCAAAGTCCGCAAAAGTTGCGCTACACCTATCAGTTCAGGGTCGTTGCCAAAGAAAAGTACCGTGTTGCCAACACCGATTACGATGCTTTTTTAATCCTGCGCGATAACCGTTTGGAAGATTTAAGCGGTAAGTCCGACCCCGTAATCGAATCGCAACGGATTCGTTTTGTGCCATTTATTGGCGAAGTCCAAAGCCGCGAGGGTTTGGTTTTAATCAATTATAACTTTAAGCCGTAAATAGCAAAAACCCCAAGGAGTACCTTATGAGCGTCCTAGACCGTGTAAACCTACCAGAAGACCTAAAAAAACTTGAACTTGATGAACTCGAGACTTTATCCCAAGATGTGCGAAACGAAATCATTCGGGTTTGCTCGAGGGGCGGACTGCATCTGGCTTCGAGCCTCGGCACAGTTGAACTGACTGTGGCGCTGCACAGGGTTTTCTCGAGTCCAAAAGACAGGTTGCTCTGGGATGTTGGGCATCAGGCGTATGGGCATAAAATTCTGACGGGTCGTAAAGCCCAGATGGACACAATTAAAAAAGAAGGTGGCTTGTCTGGTTTTACTAAAGTATCGGAAAGCGAACACGATGCGATTACTGTCGGACACGCCAGCACCAGTTTAGCCAATGCTTTTGGCATGGCACTGGCGAGGGATGCCCTAGTCAAAGATGGTCTTGCCGAAGATTTCCATGTCATTCCAATTATTGGTGACGGGGCTTTGACTGGTGGCATGGCACTGGCAGCCCTCAACAACATCGGTTATAAACGAACCAAAATGCTGATTATCCTCAACGACAACGAAATGAGCATTTCCGAGAATGTCGGCGCAATGAACGCTTATTTTCGCACCCTGCAAGTTCAGCGTTGGTTTCAAAGTGCCGAACAAGGTGGTAAAAAACTGGTTGGTAAAGCCTTGGGCGGCTTGGTCTCGAGGGCAAAGGATGCCGCCAGAACCTTTTTTGACCCACACAGCAAAAACCCTTTTACTGCCATGAACCTGCGCTATGTCGGACCGGTAGATGGGCATAATGTCAAAGAACTGGTCTATTTGCTCGAGCATATCAAAGAACTCGAAGGACCCACCGTGCTGCACATTGTCACCCGCAAAGGCAAGGGCATGGACATTGCCGAAGAAAACCCGATTTATTGGCACAGCCCCGCCAAATTTGATGTGGATGACCCCGAAGAAGTCGGTAAGTCCTACACATGGTCAAATGCTTTTGGTGATGCAGCCATCGAAATCTGCCACGAACGCAAAGATGTCTATATGATTACCCCCGCCATGCGCGAAGGCTCTGGCTTGGTTGAGTTTGCTCAAACCCACCCAGAACGCTACTTAGACACAGGCATTGCCGAAGAAGTGGCAGTCACCGCCGCCGCTGGTATGGCGCTGCGTGGTGTGCGCCCAATTGTGGCGATTTACTCGACTTTTTTACAACGCGGCTTTGACCAATTGGTTCACGATGTCGCCATCGAAAACCTCAATGTGATTTTTGCAATAGACCGCGCTGGCGTGGTTGGCGCAGACGGACCGACGCATCATGGGGTCTTTGATATTTCTTATTTGCGACTTGTGCCGAATGTGCAAATTGGCGTGCCAAAAGATGCCATTGAACTTCGCGCTATGCTCAACACCGCCCTAACCATGAGCGGACCAATTGCGATTCGTTACCCAAGGGGCGGAGTCAAACCAGTTCCAGATGGCTCGAGTAAACAGATTGCTTGGGGAACTTGGGAGCGCTTGGTGGGCGGCGACGACATTGTGATTCTGGCAACAGGCAATACCATTACTTATGCACTCGAGGCGGTCAAAGGCACAACAGGGGTCGGGGTGGTCAATGCGCGGTTTGTCAAACCACTGGACATTGCCATGCTCGAGGGGATTGCACGTTCGGCTCGAGCCATTATCACCATCGAGGACAACACGATTGTTGGCGGCTTTGGCAGTGCAGTTTTGGAGCATTTAGCCAGCCAAGACCTAAAACCAGAGGTCAGGCTTTTGGGTATTCCAGATTCATTTATGGATCATGCCGAAATCAGCAGTTTGCACCGTCAAGCAGGTATAGACACGGCTGGAATCAAAAAAGTGCTGGCAAATCTAGGTGTGAGTTTTGAATTGGTGGCTGCTGATTAACCCAAATTGGTTACGGCAGAGTAAGGATTTGTTTACAAATAATTTCCCGATTTGAAAATGGACTATCATTGACCGTCAGTGGGTTAGGCATGCCTAACCCCTACGGTTTGTTTCGGATTTTTGCCGTAGGGTCGAGGCATGCCTCGACCAGCGATTCACAGATTTTGTTTTCGGATTATCCTTAACCTTGTGGCGTTGGGCTTTTAAGAATACTTGGTAGCCCAACATCACCAATTGGGAAACGTACCTCGATTCTTGTTCCAACACCCAATTCACTCGAGACATCAATACTCCCCTGATGTGCCTCAACAATCCATTTGACAATACTTAAACCCAAGCCACTGCCACCAGCCGCTCGGTCACGGGATGTATCCACGCGGTAAAAGCGGTCAAAGAGCTTGCTTAAGTGTTCTGATGCAATCCCTGAGCCATTGTCTTGCACCGTAACACGGGCAGTGGTTTCTTCCTTGCTAATTTCTACCGTGATTTTACTCGAGCCAGCTTTTAAGGCATTTTGCACCAGATTACGAATCACTTGACGCACTCGGTTGGGGTCAATTTGGGCTTTGAGACTCGAGTCACCAAGGAGTTCTATTTCGGTGTTGCCCGCGATTGCCACAACCTCGAGATGCACATCCTCGGCAAGACTCATCAAGTTAGTAGAAACCCGTTCCACACCAAAACCCGCGTCTGCACGGGCTAAATCAAGTAAATCACCAATTAAACGCCCAAGCCGCACCGATAAATTGGTAATCGCCTCAAGGGATTCTTTTTGGGCTTCGGTTGGATTGGTACGGCGCATCAAATACGAAGCATGACCCGCAATTGCTGTAACAGGGGTACGAAGTTCATGACTGGCATCGGCGGTAAAGCGGCGCTGGGTTTCAAAACTAGATTCTAAACGCTCGAGCATGGCGTTTAAGGTTTTGGCAAGGTCGTCTACTTCGTCGCGTGTGCCTTGTTCTGGCACACGCAAATTGAGGTTACGCCCACCAATTCCAGCCGCCGCATCCCGCACACTGGTAATTGGGCTTAAAGCACTTCTGGCAGCAAAATAACTTAAAATCCCTGCGGCAATAATCCCCACCAACGCCACCACAAATAAAGCCCTTTGTAAGGTCTCGAGAACCCCGTTGATGTCGTCGGCGGACTTTGCTACCAAGACAATCGGAATAATCGCTTGACCCGCCAATTGAATCGCTTCAAAACGTTCAACCCGCACTTGCACATTTTCTTTGGTCGCCGAAAGTCGCCCTAAACCACGGTACTGACCTGTTCGTTCAACTTGCGTCCAAGCCTCAGAAGCCAAATCTATATTAGAAAAATCTTTATCATTCAAATTGCCATTTCGACTCGAGATTGGCGATTGAAGCTGTAAAAACTCCGAAGCCACAAATTCAGTCGCACTGTACTGTATAACTTGCCCATACGCATCTCGAGCAAAAACATTCCATTGCTCGGGCTTAGGGGCATAAAACTCGCTGCCCTTCATGATTTCAACCGCTTGAGTCAGGGTGCTATCCAAGTCGCGTTCAAAGGAACTAAGCAGGGTATTACGAACCCCCACATAGGTGACAATAAAAGCCAATGCGAGTAATAAACCAGATAAACCACTGTAAAGTAAAGTCAAGCGCCAACGCAAAGTCATAAAAACCCCAGTAGAAAAGGCGAAAAGGTTAAAGGTTAAAGGTTTTTACTTTCACCCTTCTTGACCCTTCTTGACCACAACTACAGTACCTTCGGGCTTGGGTCGCTAAAGATGCACCTTGCGGGCTGGGTCGCTTTCTACTTTTTACCCTTTAACCCTAGCTCTTATTCTTCGCGCAGCACATAACCGACACCACGGACGGTGTGAATCAAACGGCGTTCACCAGATTCCTCGAGCTTACGGCGCAAGTAGCCAATGTAGACATCCACGACATTGCTGCCGCCAGTGTATTCGGGCCAGACTTTTTCTTCGATTTCAAAACGGCTAAAGACTTTACCGGGGTTACGGGCGAGTAACTCGAGCAGTTCAAATTCTTTGGCTGATAACTCGACCCGCCGACCACCACGGAATACCTCGCGTCCGTCTAGGTTCATGACCAAATCTGCCACCCGCACTTCGCCCGTTACAGCCGGATTGACCCGCCGCAAATGCGCCCTGACTCGAGCCAGCAGTTCTTCGATGCTAAAGGGTTTAATTAGGTAATCGTCTGCTCCAGCATCTAAGCCTTCGACTTTATCGGAAATGCTGTCTTTGGCTGTCAAAATAATAATTGGGGTATTACTGGTTTTCCGCACCCGGCGGGCGACCTCGAGACCGTCTAAAACTGGCAGCATCAAATCGAGAATCAGCAAATCGGGGTTGACTTCACGGAACTTACTTAAGCCCGTTACGCCATCAAAGGCGACTTCGGTTTGGTAGCCCTCGGCGGCAAGCTCGAGTTCTATAAAACGGGCAATGTCTTTTTCGTCTTCGACGACCAGCACCAATGGTTTTCTGTCCATAGGCTTAGTATATGAGAGTAATTATGAGAAACAAGTCTGTTTCCTTAAAGGCTTTTCATACGTGAGCAACAAGGAATACTTTTATTAAGAACTTCACAAGGGCTTCAGAAAACGTTCATCTGCAATTAAATAAAAAGAGGAAGGCTAAAAGCCCTCCTCTTTTGTGCTTTTTTGTTATTTCAAGCCAAATGCCACCGAAACCACCGCCGTAATTTCTTTTTCGATACTGCTGGTGTCAAATGCGCCATAATCATCCACGCTTGGGCTGTTCTTAGCGGTCAGTTGAAACACACCGACTCTGGCATTGCGTGGCGCTCCAATGCCTACGCCAGCGCCTTTGGCAATCACTTCGGCACGTTTTTTAGCATCCGAGGTGGCTTCCTCGAGCATTTGAATTCGCAAATCGGCTAATTTTGTGTACAAATAACTCAGTTCGGCTTCAAAAGGCACACCATTAGAAAGCATGTTCTCGGCAGTTTTTGCCGCTAAAGTTGTCACAGCTTGCACTTGGTCACTCGAGACTTCGACCCGTTGACGCACCCGCCAGCCTGGAATGGTTTGTTTAGAACCATCGGTATTGGTGCGTTCATAACTTAACGGTTCGCTCGAGATTGGGGCTAACTCGAGTTTGACCCCAGCCCCATTGGTTGTGACAAACGCCTTTAAGCGGTCAACATTCTTTTTTAAGTCTGCCACAGCCGTTTGTAAATTGCTATTTTCCGCCGTAACACTGCCTTTCCATTGTACAAGGTCGCTGGTGATGGGTTTACGCGCACTGCCCGTGACAGTGATGTCCGAATCACTTCGGGATTCCTTGATGGCATTACTGGCAAGAAACGCACCAACCACGATAGCGACTGACAAACCGAGCATCCCTAAAAAATTTCCAAGCGAATTATTCATGAACATCAGTCTAGGCAAAATGGATGAGAACCGTCTCATTCAGCCAATAAATTAAGATTTCGTTAAGTTTGAATCAAGCCGCTACGAATACACCTATTCCCCAATAGCATCTCGTAATTTTACCAGTGCTAAACGAATACGGGTTTTGATCGTACCAAGTGGTAATTCGGTGTGCTTAGCCAGTTGTGCATGGCTTAAACCTTCAAAATACGCCAGTTCGATACACATTTGTTCTTGTGGCTCGAGTTTTGCAAGGGCATTTTGAATCATACTCTGCTCGAGTAAATCGGTTTGGGTGGTTTGTGGGATTCGTTCGAGTTCTTCTTCAAAAATCGGCAAACTGGCTCGAGAGTTGCGTTTACGCAGTGCATCTATGGCGCTGTGATGGGCAATGGTTAAAATCCAAGTGCTGACTTTACCCTTGTGTGGGGCGTACTCGAGGGCTTTGTCCCAAATTTTAACAAAAACATCTTGGGTCACTTCTTCGGCATCGGAGTTGGTTCTGAGGATTCGTTTAGCAAGGCTGTAAACACTGCGGTTATAGCGCTGATACAACTCGAGAAAACTACCTTCTTGGGCAGATGCAATTCCATACAA
>JAYWHB010000091.1:0-4917 GCA_043777915.1 Deinococcales bacterium | reverse complement strand
TCTCAGGGTGGGGTGCAACTCTCGACCCGTAAAGTCACCTCAAACCCTAGTAAGTCCGATACTGACGATGATGGCTTAAGCGACAATCAAGAACGCACCCGTTTCCTTGATCCAAAATCAGATGATACCGATGCCGACGGCTTAAAAGATGCTGATGAAGTCAACACTTGGGTCAGCAATGCCGCCGATGTAGACACCGATAAAGACTCCGAAGGCAATTCGGGTTTGTTTGATGGCAACGAGCTTGCCACTTACGGCACTTCACCAGTCTTGGCAGACACCGATGGTGATGGACTGAGCGACCACCAAGAAACAATTGTTTTGGCTTCTAAGCCATTAATTGCCAATACGCCACGTTTTGAATTGTCTTTTGCTTCTGCACCAAGCATCAGCTTAAACATTGTCAATACGGCGACTCAAACTGTGGAAGCCACCAAATCCTCGAGTTTAAGTCTTGGTACAAGCTCGAGTAACAGCAGCACCGATACCAACACCGAACGTTTTAGTGCCGAGATTAGTGCCACAGTTGGGATTGAAGCCGAAGCCAGTTTAACGGGCGGTGTGACCGCTTCTGCCAGTGTGACTGCCACGGCGGGTTATGGTACGGAAAACACCAAGAGTTTTACGTCCGAGTCCAGCCAAAATACCCAAAAAACCTCCGAGGAAGCCCAAACTTTGGGTTCTGCCACAGGCAAACAGATTTCTGGGGCAAAAATGACGGTTGGTTTTAAGGTTTCTAACACAGGTAAAGCTGGATTTAAGTTGTCTGGCTTGAATATCTCGGTGCTGCGCCGTGATACCGAAAACCCAACTAAATTTATTTTGGTGGGTAACATGACCACCTTGGCAAACCTGACTTTAGGAGTCAATGAAACTTCTGGTACATTAGCCGCGACTTACGATTTTACCAATTCTGATGAAGCGATTGCGGTCATGCGAAACCCCGCCAATCTGCGTTTTGAACTGGCTGGCTATGACATTTTAGATGCTGATAACCGCAGCTTTAAGTTCCAAAACGACACCACCAACGGACAAACTGCTTATGTGGTGATTGATTACGGCAACGGCAATACCGTCCGCCAGCGCGTAGCCACCAATGTTGAACGGGTCAACGGAAAAATTGTTGGTATTAAACTTGGCAAAGCCTTAAAAGACACCCTTGGTTTGACCTACACCACCTTGACCGACTCCAAGACCAACTTTAGAGTAATCAGTGGGATTAAAGAAGAAAAAACGGGTACGGTTGTCACCAGTAAAACAGTCGCCGACCCTAAGTCGGTCTGGGTCACAGTTGGATCAAATGACTTAAATATGAATGGGGTCAATGTAGATGACATTCTGATTAAAGCAGGTTCTGAAGTGCGTTTTATGCTGATTCGAGATGCAGATTCCGATGGTTTACTCGAGAGCGAAGAGTATTACTTAGGAACTTCAGACACCGTAAAAGACTCGGATGCAGATGGCATAGATGACTTTAGCGAAGTGCGAATTGGTTGGTTTATCACCGTTAAAGGTGTCTCGAGACAAGTTTTCCCGAACCCCAAAGCCGTAGACAGTGATGGCGACAAATTAACCGACAGCCAAGAAAAGACCAAAGGCACAAACCCGCTTAACCCAGATACCGATGCAGATGGCATCACCGATGATTTGGACACCGACTCAACCACGCCAGCCACAGCCCCAGTCATCAAGTCATTTGGTGCGGGGGTAATCAATATTCAAGCAAGATTGGTGATTGCAGTTGCCAATATCACCAATCCAAACCTAAAGAACACCGTCATTAACTGGGGTGATGGCAGTACCAACACCGTTTTAACAGGCAATGCAGCCCTAGCGGTTCAAGTCACCCACACTTACCCCCAAAGTGGTGTAGCCTACCAAATTACCATCACCACATCGGATATTAGTACACCAGCAAAAACAGCCACTGCCAGCGCAATCGTTGGTATTCCGCTATTCTAGGCTGCTTTTTCCACAGACAAACCACCCTGCACTGTTCTCGAGTGCAGGGTGGTTTTTATTGGCTTGGCGCGTCTCAAAAATATGTTTAAGGCAACCACTATGCCGTGTGACGCATCCGTGTGACGCTTGTCTAACTCTCGTGTGACGCTCGTCAGGTAATCTACAAGCGAATCATTTATTTTTTCGGCAAACGCCCTATAGTTAAGGAGAATCAGCATGAAAAGTCTGTTTAAGTTTCCGTTCTTACTCTTTCCGTTATTGGCAGCCACTTTGGTTGCCTGCCCGCCTCCACCCGTTGTTGGCGATTTGCCTGCTACACCGACCAACTTTGCAGTCTCGAGTACCACCGCCACCAGCATTAGTTTGGCATGGACAGCCGTGACTGGAGCAACCAGCTATGTTCTCGAGCGCGGTATTGCGGCTGGTGCAAAAGCCCAAATTGCCACGCCAAGTGGCAGCACCTACACCGACTCTGGTTTGACCACAGGCACAAATTATAGTTATGCCCTTAAAGCCGTGAATGCCAAAGGCTCGAGTAGTGCAGCAACAGTCTCGGGTGTGCCACTTGCACCGGGCGCAGACCCAGATGGCGATGGAGTCTCGAGTGCCGACGAGTTGGCTGGTTGGGATGTGGTGATTTCAAGGGGTGGCACACAGCTTTCTACCCGTAAAGTCACTTCTGACCCCAGCAAAGCCGATACCGATAGTGATGGTCTGACCGACGGTCAAGAACGCAGCCGATTTATAGACCCGAACACCGATGATACAGACGCTGACTTACTTAAAGATGCCGATGAAGTGAACATTTGGGTCAGTAATCCAGCCGATGTGGACACCGATAATGACTCCACAGGTAATTCTGGATTGTTTGATGGGAACGAATTAGCCACCTATAAAACCTCACCGACTTTAGCTGACACAGACGGCGACTTTTTTAATGACTTTCAAGAAGCCATTACACTGGGTAATGAATTTAAGCCCCTGATTGCCAATACCCCACGTTTTGAACTTGAATTTGCTTCCGCCCCAAGCATCAGCTTGGTTGTAGTTGACACTACCAATAGCAATAACAATGTCACCAAAAGCTCGAGCCTTGCGCTTGGTTCAACCAGTTCCAAAAGCAGCACCGACACCAACACTGAACGTTTTAGCGCCGAAGTCAGCGTGACCGTGGGTGTAGAAGCCAAAGCTGGTTTAGATGGTGGCGTGACCGCTTCCTCGAGTGTGACGGCAACCGCAGGGTACGGCACAGAAAACACCAAGAGTTTCACCAGCGAATCTGGTAATTCAACCCAAAAGACTGCCGAAGAAGCCCGCAGTTCTGGTTCAGAAGTTGGTAAACAAATCGGTGGGGGAACAATGACGGTTGGTTTTAAGGTCAAGAACACAGGCGATATTACCTTTACCCTGACTAATTTAGCGATTTCGGTTTTGCGCCGTGACCCCAACGATTCAACCAAATACAAATTTGTTGGTTCAATGACCCCAAACTTGGGTTCAGGCACGCCTCCAAGCCTGACTTTAGGCAAAGGTGTGACTTCCGGTGCATTAGGCGCAACCCTATCTTTTACCGATGCTAGCGAATTACTCGAGATTATGCGAAACCCAGCCGATTTACGTTTTGAATTGGCAGGCTATGACTTAAAAGACGGCAACGACAAGAACTTTGCCTTCCAAAACGATTTTACCAACGGGCAAACCGCTCAGATTGTAGTGGATTACGGCAATGGCAATATCGTGCGTCAGCGCGTAGCAACCAATGTTGAACGGGTCGCTGGAACAATCGTTGGTGTGAAACTCGGCAAAGCTCTGAACGACATTCTGGGTTTACCGTACACCACCATTGCCGATTCTGTAACAGGTTTTAAGGTCATTAACGGTATTACTGATAAAAAAGCAGGTCAGATGATTAGCTCCAAAACCGTGGCTGATCCTAAATCGCTTTGGGTTGTGATTGGCTCGAATGGCTTAGCCATGACTGGAGTCAATGTAGATGACATTCTGGTTAAATCTGGAACAGAAGTTCGTTTAATGCTGGCAAGGGACGTTGATGGTGATAAGTTACTCGAGAACGAAGAGTATTTCTATGAAACCTCAGATTCAAATCCAGACAGCGATGGCGACACGATTACTGATTTTGACGAAGTACGCACGGGTTGGAATGTCCAAGTGATTGGTAAGCCGGTCAAGAAAGTTTATGCCAATCCAAAAGCAGTGGATTCTGACACGGATAGCCTGACAGATTTACAAGAAAAGACCGTAGGCACAAATCCGCTCCTCAATGACACCGACTCAGATGGTACATTGGATGCAGCTGATACAGACCCGCTCAATCCAGCCACTAACCCAATCATCACTGGTTTTGATGTGACTGTAGCTGGTAAAACCGCTACGTTGGTTGCCACGGTTGCCAATCCAAGCCTAAAAGATTCAGTGATTAACTGGGGTGATGGTACTGCTAACACCGTTTTAACAGGTAATCCAGCCAAAACCATTAGTGTGCAACATGTCTATGCCACGAGCGGTTTGTTTACTGTTACCTTAGTTGCTTCAGACTCGAGCGCTCCAACGCCAAAAACAACAACAGTGACTAAGAACTTAGATATTAAAGACATTACCAGTAATTTACTGGCTTGGTTTAAGTTTAATGGTCCAACCAGTGGCACAACCATTAACGGTCCTGTTGTTAATACTGCCAACAGCAGTAGGAATGGCACAGCCGACGGCAGTAGTTGTGTGCTAACCGATACGGGATTTTTTGTTAATCCCAACAATGCTATCGTCAATACTGCCTACCGTTTTAACTTTAATGAGGGCGGCGCAGGATGTGGCAGTTCGCAGCACGGCAGTGTGACGGTTCAAAACCTTGGTTTTTCCCAAGAATTTACCTTTAGTGCATGGATTAAACCCCAAGGAAGCCTTGGTGATAACTGGATAATGGGTCAAGCTGATAAC
>JAYWHB010000090.1:0-4929 GCA_043777915.1 Deinococcales bacterium | reverse complement strand
ACTTGGACTCTTGGCTGCCACCTCACTCGAGTAAATGCCACTAAAATTCTCTGGTTGCACAGTCAAAGTTCTAACTCCACCAATGGCTCGAGAAGTTGCACCAGAATTGTCTGTGGGTTCTAGGCTCGAGACATAGAGTTTGTTTAGTAGCACTCGAGTAATTTGGTCTGACCTTGGGCTATTACTTGGGATTTGGACAATAAAGACTTTGAACTCGAGAATGGGTGGGCATTTTTGGGTAATAGATGGGGATGTGAGAAGGAAGAGCGTGATTAGGACGCTTAGGATTCTCGAGAGGTAGTAATTTCTTTTCATAAATATAAATTAAGTTAAAAGTTTTTACAATTAAAGGTTATCAAGCCAGACTAATTTTCCTAAATCCAAAATATTTTTGAATTTTTCATCTAAATCAATTTCTTCTCGAGCTAGTCTTTCTGCTTCTTTTGACATAATAGCCCAATCACGCCCGAATCGTATTAAATCCATATAGCTTGTATTATAAATCCTTTCAATTTCATGTTCGTTTGTGGCAAATCCAAATTCAGGCTGCAAATGTTCAATGAATTCTATAATTAGTTCTTTCTGTTCTAAAATTGCTGTAAAATTGAACCCAGAAAATGAGGGAAAATCAACTGAAATTATTATTTCAGACATATCTACGGATAAAATATTTTGTAAATCCGAACTAATCTCAACCCCAACAGATGAAAATTCTTCTTCATAGTCATATTTATGGTTCTTTGACACCAACTTGACATATATTGTATTGAACTCATCTTGAAGGGACTCATGTCGGTAGTTAAAAAACTTAAATGACCCTGCTTGCTTGAGCAATATTAAATTTTCCGAGATTTCTTGTAAGTTGCCATACCAAGTCTTGACTTCATAAGTGAGACCTGAAAAAAGCAACTTACTTAGATTTTCTCGTTTAACCACCAAAACACTAAAGGTATGCAAAGACATAATTTAAGGACACCTTTGTGCAAAAACGCTCAGTTCAGCAGCAGTAATTCTTGAAGAATCAATTCTACTACCTGATAAGTTGACTACAGCAATTCCTAGTTTTTCAATTTTTTCAATCGAATCTAAATCGATTGGAGTACCCGAAATAACCCAACGTCCAATCGAACCATTAGCTTTAGCTGCTGTACACAACCTTCTAGCTTGATCTCTCTTCCCTGCACCAATATTTGTCCCCACTGATTCTTTAACATCATCAAAATACGAATTGCCACTTGTATCTTTCCAATACACATCAATGTCTGATTCGCCCCTACTGCTAGATACTTTTCCTTTGAAATCAAGGTCACTTGCATTACCACTTCGTTTAAGTAAAGCTGCGTGCTGCATTTCTCCATAAGTTCCTCGAAAACCTTCTTCACTTACATTTCCTAGTTCAATTTTGTTTAGCGGACCTCCACCCTTAGGATTTGTAGGGTCAGTTCTTCGTAGTCCAGGGATGCCAGATACTTCATTTACAGTATCTAAGAATTCTTGCTGTGAAACAGTATTATCGAGAATTACTCCCTCGGTTTTTAGCCTATTGGCAACCTTAGAAAATATGTTAGCAGCTTCAATAGGATCACATTCATCTTCTACCGCTTGGGGCATAACTCGAGAACGGCTGAGTCCTAATGCACAGGCTTTAACGAGTCCACCAATACCATCATCAGCTTTCTCGAGTAACACCCGTTCACCTGTTTCATCCAGTTCTTTTAAGAATTTTAAGTTCCCAATACGTTCTATAAATTCTGTGGCATAACCAATACCTCTGCTCAAGAATTTCTCGAGTAAACCCTTAATGGCTTTGCTCATCCACCCATCTACGGCTTTGCTGATTCGATTAACGCTTTTTAAGGCGGTCATGATGGCTTTATTGGTAGCGTAAACAGGGCAATTGATGACACAATTAACGATTGCGGCTGCGGTCATGACTGCATCTAAGGTCATTCCAGCACAACCCAATTCTGTTTCTACAAGGTCTACTTCTGCACCAGTAAAGAAATTCACGTAACCTTTACCACAATCTATTGCACCACCTAGCACGGGTATCATGCCAAGTCCAAATTGTGCGACTTGTCCTGCGGTACTCGAGACGTTCTCCCAAGTGAACCAACTTTTTATTTGAGCAAAGAACCCAACGCTTTTAGCGCCCACACTTGGGCTTTTACTCGAGACTGCCGTGTCGGTGATGCCAGTGTAAGTTTCTGGTAGGACTTTGAATGGTTGACTTAGCACACTGGCTTGTGGTCGGAGACCAGCACTGGCAGGGCTTAATCTCGAGAATGGCGCGGCGTACTTTAGGAGGAGGCGATTGATGTTGTCGCCTCGAGCATCGCCGTTGTAGGGGAATACTTTAAGTTCTATGGTGGCAATTCCATTTCTAAATGGTGCATGGGCTGGGGTACTGCTTGGTTGATTTGGTGGTTTGTAAGCATCTGGCTGGGCGCTGTCATCACTAAAGAAAATATCGTTCTTGGTGTTTAGACTCGAGATAACCTGTCCTGTGCTATCCAAGGCTTTGAGGTTGGTTGGAACAGTCACACTACCATCAGCATTTCTTTGGCTTTGTCTAAAAATCCAGAGCCTGCCTTGTGGCACAATCTTCACATATGGGGTTTGGACAAAAACAATTACTTTGAACTCGAGAAGGGGTGGGCAGTTTTGGGCAAAAGATGGGGATGTGAAAAGAAAAAGCGTTATTAGGACGCTTAGAATTCTCGAGAGGGATGATATTTTTTTCATTTTCTTAGTCTAACTTCAACGTTTTGCTTACTTCATTAACCAGTAATTCAGTTGCGTTTCTATGCTCCTCAAACAATTTTTTAATTTCATATTCCGAAATTAAATCGGTAAAGCGATTTCCAGTAACATATAGATTATTTTCGTTATCTATTTTGGAAACATATTGATTCAAAATACTAGCCACTCTGTTTTGACCAAGCAAAAAAGAAGTTTCTAAATTAGATTTTTTAAGAAATTTTCCAGCCAAATGAACACTATCATTATCTCCCTCGTAAAAAAGTATATATGGGTAGTTATTCCCGAACCCAAACGAACTCTCTATCCATAAATGCTTGTTGAGAATATCTGAAAAATAAAATGAATTTTTCAAACTGGTATAGCTTTGCATATCAATTTGCTTTTTTTCTAAAATTATTAAATCAAAATATTTCTTTTTAATTTCTTCTAAAGAAAATTGATTAGACAAATCAGAGAAGTAAATATCACTAGAAGCAAAAGCATAAGTGCAATTTAGATGAGAGATGATTTTCTGTAAATCCGTTCTCTCAATATCCATATAGTTAGCAAATCTAGAGTCACAGCTATTGTTGGTTAAATGGAATACCCAATATTTTGAAGCTTTGAATCTAGCTAAAGAAAGATGATACCTACGATTTAAAATACGACTTGAAGCCTCAAGTCTACAGATCGAAATTTGCAAATCGGTCAGCTTAGTTTCATCTAGGTATTGGAGTTTCTCGAGAAAAGTCTGCTCATTTAACATGACTTCTCCGAGAAACTTTATTTTTAATTTAGCTGTATAGGAGTCATCACTTAGCAGTTCTTGTATAGAATCAAATAGTAAATGTTTTTCAATAAAGATATTTAGTTGGTAAGAAAGACCCATTCTAAAACTCCGTTAAAACTGAGCAATTCACTTTAACGTAACTTGCTGAATTTGTTGACGTTACTCGAGCAACAAACCAAACTTTGGCAGCTTGTGCGGCTAGGCAAAGTGATTTTTTAATAACACCAATTGCGGCTTCAGGGGCATTAGCTTCAAAAATGTAACGAACCCCTGTGACTTCTCCAATTAAAAGTTTTTGTTGTTCTGCATAAGCAATGTATTTTAGAACCTGATCCTCTTTTACCAGATTAACATTAGCTTTAACTTCATCTAAAAGAAAATCAATTCCAGTGGGGTACTTAGTTGGATTTGATGCAGTTACTCGAGAATAAACATCCGCATCTATAGCGCCAAAATTAGGTGGTGATCTTAAATTATCTTTACCCATTTCCAAGACATCTAAACCAATTTCTTCCAAGTTATCCGCAGCAACCTTAGCTTCAAAATAAATACCTTTAATTGCTCCTACTTCTGCACCACTACCAACTGGTACATCATCGAGTTTGATAATGTTTTTCTCTGCGCCCTTAATGTAACGACCACCATTTGACGAACCCGTAGTTTTCAAAATTGCATCCAGTGCATCTGTGTTTGGGTAGCCTGCGCGTTCTGCCCCTTCTGAAACTTTTTTGACCAGATAAATTACATTGTCTTCAAAACAGTTTTCTGGAATTGAGCGTTTTATTCGTGTCAAACGGCAACCAACTGCAACAATGTCACCTATAGAATTATCAACTTGTCTAACAATTCTAGTGTCTGAGGTTACGAAAAACTTGGCAAGAAAATCTAATTCTTTAAGGTCATTGAATAATGCAATAAGTGTGGTTGGCGTAAATTTACGCAAAACTTTACCCAAAGCTCGAGTAATTGCCCCCCTAACGCTTTGGCTAATTCTATTTGCCCAACGTGAAGCAACTAAAACAGATTTAATAATGGCGTATTGAGGACATGAACCACACGCAGTAGCCAATGCTACAGCGCCAGAGAGTGCATCAAAAGTCATTCCAATGCAACCTATTTCAGTTTCTACAAGGTCTACTTCTGTTCCAGTAAAGAAATTCACGTAACCCTTGCCACAATCTATTGCTCCACCTAGCACAGGTATCATTCCAAGTCCGAATTGTGCAACTTGACCTGCGGTACTCGAGACGTTCTCCCAAGTGAACCAACTTCCTATTTGCCCCCAGAACGAAACACTTTTTGCCCCAACACTTGGACTCTTGGCTGCCACCTCACTCGAGTAAATGCCACTAAAATTCTCTGGTTGCACAGTCAAAGTTCTAACTCCACCAATGGCT
>JAYWHB010000089.1:0-1761 GCA_043777915.1 Deinococcales bacterium | reverse complement strand
TAGATAATCTTCCCGAACTGGCTTTGAGCCATTATGCGGCAGCCCTTGGATTGAGTCAAAAACCACTCGAGCGCTTGCATCTACACAAAGAACGATTGCAGTTGTTGGTTGCTACAGCGCGGTTTGACGAATTAGAAAACGAATTACAAGCCCTTTTAGAAAGTGTTAGCGGCAACGCACAACTCGAGCCTCGAGCTTTGGTGGTCAAAAGTGGGGTGCAATTTCAGCGTTTAGAATTTGCCCAGAGTTTAGAAAATGCTTTGATTGCCCTCGAGAATCCGTTGCTGCCAAAGACTGACCAAGCGGCAGCTTATTTGTACGCAGGTAGCAGCAGTATCAGGCTAGGCAAACTTGCGGAGGCTGAGCCGCTTTTAGAATCTGCACTCGAGCGATTAGAGCTAACCCAATTCAAAGAACGCGCTCAGGCACATCATGCTTTATCGCTGTTATTTATGCAGCGCGGTCATACACAAAATGCCGATTTGCATAATCAAGCCTCAGCCGAAGCCTTAAATCACACCGAAGACCGTGTGCTGCGTTCGACTGTCCTGAATGTTGCTGGGGTTTTAGCAATGCAGCAAAACCAGTACCCCAAAGCCTTACGTTTACTCGAGGTGGCAAAACGCGAATGCAGCCAAAGTCAGAACAGTGCCGCCATGCCAATGATTTTGATTAACACCGCCAAAGCCCATATCGAACTGGGCGAATTGGACCAAGCCATCGAAACACTCGAAGAAGCACTGGTTTTGGTACGCCAAAGCAATAACCGAACCATGGAAGGGCAACTGCTGAATAACTTGGCGATAACCCATCAAGAACGCGGTAACTTGGGCGCAGCTTTAGAAACCTATACCGCCGCCTTAGAATTTGCGGTTCAAACCAAAGATGCTCGGGGAATAGCCTTTCGGCATATGAGCCTCGCTGATTTGCTGATGCAAATTGGTGATTACACCGAGAGCCTACAGCACTTAGAAGATGCTACACAACAAATCAAAACCGATTTGCCAGACTTACAACCGTGGTGGCAAATTCAAAAAGCCGAATGGTTAATCTATCAAAACCAACACGCCCAAGCCCAAGTTTTACTCGAGCCTTTAATCCAGCACCCAGACAATGAAATTCGCTTTAATGCCAAGTATTTTACCGCCCAAAATTTTAAGTCGCAACCCATCCCACAAGACTTATTGCTCGAGCATCAAGCACACCCAAAATGGAGCATTAAAATCCTACCGTTGCGCTTACCACTCGAGCCAGCTTTACAAGAATTTGCTCGAGCCAATCTGCAAAAAGCCACTGCCATTGACCGTTTACAAATTCTACGCGCCCTAAACCAAGCAAGTTCTAGCCTCGAGCAAACACTACTGCAAAGTTTAGCCTTATACCCGCATTTACAAACTTGTTTTAAGCACAAATGGTCACTCGAGACGCAGCAAGTCTCGTAAGAACCTGACACTTTGACGTACATTGTCTGCGCTGTCGCTAACCTCGAGGTTGATTGTGCCAGTAAAACCCCGCAACCAATCGCGTAATTCCAACCACGGCACACCATCCACGCTGCCCAGCGTATGGTGATGGTCGCCTGTACCATCGTTGTCTTGAAGGTGCAAATGAATGGTGTTGCTTAAGCCACCCACATACTCGAGAAGCCTAGCCCTCCCCTGCTCGAGACCGCCCGTGCCAGTACCGTCTTTTATAGCAGTGCTGCAACCCTCGACTAACGCATGACCAACATCTATACAATTACCCCAACCAACACTTTTG
>JAYWHB010000088.1:0-1762 GCA_043777915.1 Deinococcales bacterium | reverse complement strand
TGGTGACATGCAAAAAACCAGCCGCAGGTGGACCAAAATCTTTCCAGTAGGCTGGCATACCTGTGGCGGTTGTGGTTAAGCCACCAATCCCGTGGTAGGCATTGTGTCTCGAGATAATTTTAATTTTTGTGCCAGACCCTTGAATTGCCCAGAAATACCGAGCAATTTTAATTGCTGTTTCGTTGCTTTCTGATCCGCCCGAGGTGAACTGAAAATGATTGATACTGCTCGGTACGATTTGCGCCAGTTTTGCTGCCAGTTCAATACTGGGTGGGGTGGCTAAACCAAAGAAATTTGGCGCAAAAGCCAAGGTGTTCATCTGGGTTTTGGCTGCCTCGGCAAGTACACTGCGCCCGTGTCCAACGTTGATGTTCCAAAGTCCGGCAAAACCATCAAGGTAGGATTTTCCCGTGCTGTCCCAAACCCTTGTCCCCTCGCCTTTGGTTAAAATCAAAGCTCCAGTTTTAGCATGACGATGCAAATTCGTGACTGGATGCAAAATATGTGCTAAGTCCAAAGCCAAAAGCCGTTCGGTATCCCAAGTTGGATTCATACGGCAATTCTACCTCGAGAAAGGGCGGCTTTTCGCTCGAGAAAACAAATAACCATGAAATTCCCGCATGACATACGGGAATTTCATGGAAAAAATCAGTTTAGCCTTGGTTTTCAGACTGCATTTTGGCAGCCAAAACCGTATTGTACAACAAATGCGATACCGTCATTGGTCCAACGCCGCCCGGCACAGGGGTAATCGCACTCGAGACAGCAGCAACTTCGGGTGTGCAATCGCCAACTAATTTTTCTGTGCTATCCACAAAAATACGGTTGACACTGACATCTATCACCACTGCGCCCGTTTTCACAAATTCTGGGGTGATAAAATTGACCCGTCCAACCGCCGTCACCAGCACATCAGCTTGGCGTGCCACCGCCGCTAAATCCTTGGTTCTCGAGTGGGCAATGGTGACAGTCGCATTACGCTCTAAGCACATGGCAGCTAACGGCTTACCGACCAGTTGTGAACGGTTGATAATCACCACGCGCTTACCCTCGAGTGCAACACCATAATGGTCGAGCATCGAAATAATGCCGGCTGGGGTGCAACTTCTTAAGCCGACTTGTCCAGCCCAAAGCCGCCCAGTATTGACCACATGCAGCCCGTCTACGTCTTTATTGGGGTCAATTGCACCCAGAACAACATTTTCGCGGATACTCGAGTTTTTAGGAAAAGGCAACTGCACCAGAATGCCATGTGTGTCTGGGTCATTGTTGAGTTTGTGAATCAACTCGAGCAAACTGCTTTCTGATGTTTCGGCGGGTAATTCGGTCAGGGTGCTGTCCATGCCAATTTTTTTAGCCCGACGTGCCTTTAAGCGTGTGTAAGAAACACTAGCAGGGTCGTCGCCAATCCGAATCACATATAGATGCGGCGTAACTGAAAGCAATGCCATTTCGGTTTTGGCTTTCTCGAGCAGGGCGGCAGCCGCTACATTGCCATCTAAAATAAGTGGTTGAATCATTAAGTACCTTCGCCCTTTGCCTTTTGCCTTTCGCCTTTTATTCTCTTTTCTTGTTTTCTGCCGCGTTTTTCGCGTTTTTCGGCTGGGGCTTCTTGGTCAAGGAGTTTAGCGAGGACTCCATTGACAAATTTGCTCGAGTCGTCGCCACCATAACGTTTGGCTAGGCGCACCGCGATTTCAATCGCAACGGCGGCTGGGGTTGCCAAGTGCAGGATTTCAAAACTGGCGAGGCGCAAAATGGC
>JAYWHB010000087.1:0-1765 GCA_043777915.1 Deinococcales bacterium | reverse complement strand
CTTACACATTGCGCGGGACTTCATCGAAGCCTCGTATCTCGAGCCAATCAACTTATTTAGCATTGCCGATGTGGTGAATTTATCACCGCATCATTTTTTGCGGCTGTTTAAGCAAACTTTTGAACTTGCCCCATACCAATTTGTGACCCACAAGCGCCTTGAACTGGCTAAAAAATGGCTGACCGAAACCGATAAAGACGTAACCGACATTTGTTTTGACTTGGGGTTTGATAGCCTCGGGACGTTCTCGAGGAATTTCAAAGCCCGTTTTCGGGTCGCGCCAACCCAGTACCGTTTGGCTTCTCGAGTCAAATCGTAAATTTAGCAATTTCGGATAAGCGCCTATGCTTTACCTTGGCTTAAACTCTTTTCAAGCGCCAAGGAAAGCGCCAAACAAAGCACCTTAAGGAGAAACACCATGTTAAACGGATACGCATACATCACAGTTCTCGTCAGCAATCAAGACCAAGCCCTGAAGTTTTACCAAGAATCCCTTGGCTTCGAGTTACGCATGGATGTCCCATGTAGCCCCGAACAGCGTTGGGTCACGGTTGCCCCAGTTGGGATGGATTACCCAGAAATCAGTCTCGATATGGCGGCTTCAGAATCGCAAAAGAATGCCGTTGGAAAACAAGCTGGCGATACAGCGCTACTGGTTTTAACCACCGAAAATGCCGACCAGACCTATGCGGACTTTAAGGCAAAAGGTGTAGAACTGCTCGGCGAACCAGAAAATATGCCTTGGGGACGGCAATTTTATCTCAAAGACCTGTACGGAAATTCAATCAGTGTTTTACAACCTGCACCGCGCTAAATCATAATTCTTGCTCGAGTTAAAACGGTTTTTCTCGAGCAAGACCAATCAAATCTTCACTTCGAGTGCGATTCGCCTCTTCACTTCGAGTGCTACACGCCTCGAGACGGCATTGTATTGCCAAAAAGGAGTTCATCATGAAAAAAATTATTCTTGCTTCGATTGTCGCTGGTTTGGCTGTTTTACATGTTTCGGCACAACAAACTGCCTTTAAGAACACCGACATGGTAGGTACGTGGGATAGCAAGGGTTGCGAAACATTTATGGCAGGGGCAGAAACCGCTTTTATCAAACGCAACTTTGTCTTCACCACTGGCACTTGGCAACTCAAGTACACGATTTTTGCCGACCCCACTTGTAACGTGCAGTTGTTCACCAATAAAATTGTTGGACCGTACACTTTAGGTGGAGTTGTCAGTCCAAATACCTTAAAAGTTACTTGGGGTCAAACAGCAAAATTTATTACTGCTCATGTTCCAGATATTCAAGGCGTTCTGAATCAAACTGGTTGTGGTGATGCAAGCCTACCAATCAATACTGAACGTGACATCAGTGTCACTGGCTGCCAAGCATTTGGAGTGCTTAATGTCAAAGATTACGGTCAAGAATTTGACATCCTTAAACTCGAGAAGAACCAATTGTTCACGGGTTTACGCACCGAAAACATGAACCTCGAGAAGAACCGTCCAACCAAAATTTTTGAGTTCGCTTTGATTAAACGCTAAGTTAAAACTCGAGTAAAAAAACTTTGGTCGCTAAGACCAAAGTTTTTCTCGTTTTAAGCTGCTACCAGCCCGCTTTGTCCCCACTGCTCGAGGGCTTTAATGGCGATATGCTCAAACGCATTGCCGCCGTAAAGCGCCGCTTCGATGCGTAAATCTGTACCGATTAAAAAATCGGCTGGCATTCGGGTGGCTTCGCCATCGGTTTGACCGTGGGTAATGCCAAGCC
>JAYWHB010000086.1:0-1765 GCA_043777915.1 Deinococcales bacterium | reverse complement strand
AAATAAAGCATATGCACCCGTAATTCCTAACTTCTCGAGCAATAAAAAATCGGTTTCTATGGCTGGATTCATCCCCAGATGAACCACCCGAACCTTATGGCTGACTCGAGGGAAGACGGCATCCAAGCCCGCTTTGGTGCTGTGTGAATCGGCAATGATTCGCCGCGCCGAGTAGACGGCTGGTGGCATCAGTAAGCGCTCGAGATACCAAGCATCACGCCGCATGGTATCGGCGGCGTACTTCCAAACCAAGTCATGAATGGTTAAGACCCGAGGTACATGTGGCGGCATAACCAGTGGCAAACGATGATTTGGACCCCAAAATAAATCCAGACCATCAAAAGTGGCTTGCCACGGTAAGCCAACCTCGCCCCAGAATAACTTTGCCCAACGATTCGGTAATTTACCCGCTTTAAGCTGCACCAAAGACCAATCGTAATCGCCAAAAAGCGCCGAATCAGGTGCATACAACACCAATTCATGCCCAAGCAACTGCAAATGCCGCACCATCTCGAGGGTGTAACGCCCCACACCTTTTAATGGCTCGAGTAAAGCCCGAGCATCCATACCAATCCGAAATGTATTTGCCCCCAAAAAACTCAACCTACCCTTTACAACCGTGCCTCGAGCAGCAATAACCGCTTTCTGATTTGCTCACCGACTACTTTTGGTGAATAGCAGTTTAACATATGACTTTTAGCAGAAGTGCCGATTTTGGTATAAAGCTCAGAATTGGTCAGTAACTGGTTCAAGCACTCTTGGGCATGATCTAAATTTGCTTCTGCCCAGACCTGTCCAGCCTCATATGAACCTAAATCCTGCTCGAGTGGTTTTAAGGTGTACTTAATGGGCATTGAATTCATCGGGTTCATAAACTCCATATTGCCAGACCAGCCTGTGGCAATAACTGGCTTCCCCAAAAACATCATCTCGGCAAGCCCAAGCCCGTAACCTTCGGCACGGTGCAACGACAACATCGTGTCACAACAAAACTCGAGGTCAAAGACTTCTTGGCGGGTCAGATACTGGTCTAGCCAAACCACTGATACATCTGCAAATTCAAGGCGAAGTTGCTTATAGGCTTGGGCGTGCGCTTCGGCGTTGATCGTTTTAACCACTAAAGTCAGGTTGGGATGCTGTAAAGCACAGCGCCGCACAACCTCGAGGGCGGCTTGAGGGTTTTTACGAAACTGCAAAGAATGAAAATCATACATCACCAGTACCAAAAACTGATGCTCAGGTAAACCAAAATGCGCTCGAGTTGCCTTGCTCGAGACCGCAAAATCTATGGCATGAGGCACTTTGAAGACTGGCACAGGCGAAATACTCGAGACAGCTTGCAGTACAAAATCTGATGCCACCCAAACCTCAGATAAACCTTCAAAAGCCTCTAAGAATTTAAGCGGTAAACTCGGTTGCTCCCAATGCCAGAACGCGACTCGAGGACGAGCCACCTGAATTTCAGATTGGCGTTGCTCGGTTAAAAAGACTTGAGTACGGGCAGTCTGGTCGGCATTGACATACAATAAATCCACCGCTAAGGTTTTAGGGACGGCTGCCGCAAAAATACTTTTGTCACGTTGCAAATTTGGGCTTTGATAACCCACATCCACCAAAGAATACGGCACACCATCTGCCGCACATGCCTTAGCAAGCAACCGTGCCGCTTCGCCAACACCAAGTTCAGCCGCCACATAGCCAACCAAGTTAATCCCCGAAGGCTGTGCATAGCTATGAAAAGGCAACAAGGCTGGTGTGCGTTTTG
>JAYWHB010000085.1:0-14132 GCA_043777915.1 Deinococcales bacterium | reverse complement strand
GGTTTGACCTTCTCGGGCATTTACGCTGGTAGCTCACAAACTTGTGGTTTAACGAGGAGTGGCACAGCCTACTGCTGGGGGTCGGGTGCTAATGGACGACTTGGCAATAGTACAACAACCGATACCAACGTTCCTGGTGTTGTTTCAGGCAGTTACACCTTTTCAACCCTTGGTGTGAACAATTCACATGGTGACCACATTTGTGGTTTAACTTCGAGTGGCATTGTGTACTGTTGGGGAAAAGGGGCTGATGGAAGACTCGGTAATAATGGTACTTCCGATTCAACTACTCCTGTGGCAGTGACCAGTAGCAGTTACAGTCTGTAAAATCAATTTATTGTGCCGATTTGCAATGACTGTGCCAAATAAAATCTCCTCGAGTCTGGCTCGAGGAGAGAAGTGTAAAAAAGAGGTTTAGCCTTTTTCGCCACCCGCCGTGTTGCCACTCACAAAGACTTGTTGGAAGCTGTAGTACAGCAGTACAATCGGAATTGCACCAAGCACCGCCGCAGCAGCAAATGTGCCGTATTCGACACTAAACTGCCCTGTGGCGAATGAACGTAAGCCCACGCCAACATTCCAGTTCTGAGCGCCCGTTACAAGCACATTGGCGGTTAAGAATTCGGTGTATGTCCCCACAAACTGCATTAAAAAGATAAAAACCATCATCGGACCAGATAGCGGCAGCACAATTTTGGTAAAAGCCGTCCAACGTGTGCAACCGTCCACCAAAGCAGCTTCCTCGAGACTGGCAGGAAGGCTCTCGACGTAGCCCTTATAAATCCAAGTGCCGAACGAAACCGCGCCGCCCGTGTAAGCAATCACTAGCCCTGGCAGGCTTTCGGTTAAACCAAGGCGGTAAATCAGTTCATACATGGCGACTAAGCCGAGTAACGCCGGAAACATCTGAATAAAAATCAGGAACATCAAAAATTCAAACCGCCCCGGAAAACGTAGACGGGCTAAACCATAACCCGTGGTGGTGCAGAGCAGCACCGTCAGAATGCCAGTTGCACTGGAAACTAAGAATGTATTGCGAATCCAAAGTAAGAATTTACTCGAGTTGCTAAAACCCGTGAATTGGTCTATCGAAAGTGAACCGAAGAAAGCAAACACGCCAAGAATCGCAATCCAAGTGCTAACCACTCGAGCGCGAGTGATGTTAGGGTCGGCAAGCCCGCCGTTAGTGCGTTGCACAATTGCCCAAATTACAGCAATGCCAAGCACTCCAATTGCTGAAACCCCTAACAGCAACCATTGCCAAGAAAAGATATTGACCCCTTCAAAGAGCTTGGCGTAATTGGCAAAACTCATCCCTTCAAGACTTGGTAGGACTCGAGAACGAATCAGAAGCGGTTCTTCGCTTGTCCCGAGCGTAGCTTGGGTCAGGCGGTTCAAAGGGTCAAACGAAGCACTAATCACATAAAAAATTGGGTAAAGCGAAAACAGAATCACAATCCAAAAGAACACATGGGTCAGTTGGTCGTTCAGTACCGATAAATAATTGACCTTGCCGTATTTACGCTGCCTTTGCCCAATGACTTTACCGATGTAACTGGTTAGACAAACCAAACCGACAATTGCTAAAAAACCAAATAAGGTGTTCAGGGCTGCGTTTTCTGGGTAGAGAATGGCAAAACTCTTGCCTTTCATTCTTGAATTTAAGTCCCGCCCTAAAAAGAATAAAGCAATTAAAACGCCAGCTAGGATGCTCCAATTAAGGACAATCCGCCAAGTTGGGGTTTTTTGTTCATACTGCATTGGGGTGTTGGGGCTACTCATTTGCTTGCCTCCTTAAATACGCCAGCCGCACGGAAATTAAAGTATGAAATAATCACGGTTAGCACCCCAACAATCACCGAAACTGCCCCAGCCAAACCGTAAGCCTGAGCGCCCGCCCCCGTAAAGGCAGTGTTAAAGCCCCATGAAAGCAGAATATCGGTGGCTCGAGCCGTGGCTTCGCGTCCTTCTTCGGCGGGTCCGCCACCGGTTAAGAGGTAAATAATCCCGAAGTTATTGAAGTTAAAAGCAAAAGTCGCCAGTACAATTGGTGTAAAGGCAGCTTGGAGCATCGGCAAGGTAATAAACTGCACTTGCTCGAGTTTAGTCGCTCCATCCATTTCGGCAGCTTCGTAGAGTTCGTCTGAAATAGCCGATAACGCGCCGAGGGTGGCGGTCATCATATACGGAAAACCAAGCCATAGATTAACCAACAGAATGGCTACTTTTGCCCACATTGGGTCGGTCAGCCACGGAATCGGCAAGCCACCAAATAAACCGAGTAAACGATTTAAGCCACCAAAATTTTGGTTAAGTAATGCTACCCAAAGTTGAATCGAAATCACACCCGGAACTGCCCAAGGTAAAATCAGAATCGAGCGGTAAAAATTACGAAATTTAAGGCGTTTGTTGTTCAGTAAAATTCCAAGAAGCAACCCGACGATGACGTTAATAATTGTGGTGGATAAGGCAAAAATAACAGTCCAAATCAGCACTGGATAAAGCTGATTACTGGCTTTAGAAAAAATATCTTGGAAATTACCCAGTCCAATGTTTGCCACAGGGTTAATTCGCCGCACTCGAGTAATGTCAGAGGGTAAGACACCTTGATTTGGCGCTAAAGTAATGGTTTTGGCATCTACTTTTAGAACACGGTAGGTGTCGCCCGGTTTACCCGTTTCGGCATCGGAGCGTAACTCGATTGGTTCGTTGACACACGCAGTCTGCCGACAAGCCAAAGTCTCGAGTTTTGATTCACCCGTTAATTCCAAGGTATCTGCGCCAAGCACTTTAACCGAAATTTCGGTGGTGCTGTCAGGGCGGTCATTGTTTTGTGAATTAAAATTGGTGAAGGCGTACCCAAAAGTCATGATTAACGGGTAAACTGTAAAAGCCAAAATACAAATAATGGCTGGAATCATGTAATACCAATTGATCAACCACGGGAAAATCCGTACTGCCATAAGCATTAAAGGAATAAGTGCAATCACCACAAAAACCAGCAATAACCACGGCTCGGCACTTGGGATTGCTACCACAACAAGATTTGTAACACCCCAGCCAATCAGTAAACCCAAGGCACAAATGCCAAGCACCAAGCCAATTGCAAATGCCACACCGCCTGTTCCTTCTGGTGGTTTGTTCGAGCCGACCCCAAAAATATCTGGTTTTGCTGTCATCATTGCCATGTTTCTCTCCTCTTAAACTGGTGTGTACTCGAGAACCGATAAACGCTCTTACTTAACGCAAATACCCCGCCCTTTTTGGGAGCGGGGTATAGGTTTTCAAGTCTCGAGCTTATTCATATTTTATGTCCAAACTCGAGGTTGAATTACTTCTTGTTGATAGCAGCTTTGATTTGGTCAACACCCTTGCCGAGCAAGCTGGCTGCATCTGCGCCTTGGGTCTTGATGATCAGGTTTTGAGCGTCGCCCCAAGGTCCCCAGACTTGACCCATTTCTGGGATGTTGGGCATTGGGATACCTTTGGCAATAGCTGCGCCAAATCCGGCTGCTACTGGGTCTTTGCCGAGTTGACGAACTGCACTCTTAGAAATTGGTAAGCGTCCACCGATTTTATTCAAGCTGATTTGGTTGGCGTTGCTAACGAGGAATTTAGCAAATTCGGAAGTGACTGGTTTTTGTTTGCTGTAGGCGTTCATCACCAGTCCGCGCACACCGAGGAAAGGTTGGAAGTCTTGGGTTGCACCTGTTGGGCGTGGTGGCAAACCAATTCCGTAATCAATTTTGGCTTTCTTGATGTCTGCCATTTTCCAAGGTCCGTTGAGCCACATGGCTAAGTTGCCCTTGAGGAACAAGTCGGTTTGCAGACCATCGTCTTCTGCACCTTCTGGAATCAACTTGTGCTTAAAGCGCAAATCGGCAAGTAACTGTGCGGCTTTGACTGCGCCGGCATTCGCCAGACCAATATCGTTGGTGTTAAAGCTGCCGTCTTTGTTTTTACCAAAGACATAACCGCCGAAAGCACGGTAGAAGCCGTGTTGGTGGTATTGAATACCGATTGGGCTTAGGTAGCCAAATTGTTGTTTTTCGGCATTGGTTAAGTTCTGAGCCACTTTGATGAACTCGTCCCAAGTTTTTGGAATACCACCAGGCAAGAGTTTTTTGTTGTAAATAATGGCAACCGCTTCGCCCCACATTGGAATACCAAAAGTGCGACCTTTGTAGTTAAAAGCATCCAAGCTGCTCTCGGCAACGTCGGACTTAAAAGCCACAGACAGGTACTTATCCATTGGCTCGAGAACACCAGCGCTGGCAAATTGTCCAACTTGGTCGTGGGGGATGGTGGCAATCAGGTCTGGACCTTCGCCTTTTGGAGCGCTTTGGATAAACTTATCGCGGTTTTCACCAAGTGGGACTGCCACAATCTCGAGTTTTGCGCCTTTGGCGGCTGGGGTTTTTTCAAAGGCATCGGCGGCTGCCGAGAACCATTTGAGTTCTTCGGTGGCAAAATCCGTCCAGATGACGAGTTTACCTTGACCACTGACTGTTGATGCACCTGCGGCAAGCGCAAGGCTAAGTACGGCTACTGCTGCTGCTACTTTTTTCATCTTCACTTCCTCCGTGGGCGTAGCCAGTGTACTCGATTTGGTAGCGCTTCCATGACTGAAAGTACACAAAGACGCATCGGATGCGAGAATCTACTGGCTGTTTGCCTAAAGAAGATGCTAACACAAGATTTTAAGAAGTGGAAGAGTTTAATAGCGAATTCCAAAGCAATACCGCAAAACTTTTGCACGATAAGGCTATTTTTGACCAAGCACCAAATGCCTTGCAGTCTCGAGAAAACCAGAATCCATTGAATTTTCCTGCATATCCCAAGCGAGCATCAATAAAACCCGAACCCGCAAATAATTGGTCACTCGAGCGGTGTTGCACGGCAGAATTCGATTATATCCACGCAAAAAAATCTCGAGATGCCCAGTTGGAAATAGTTGGCAATCATCGCGCAAACAAGCTCTGGCAATATCGTACTCTGGATGTGCAAGGGTCGGTTCATCGAAATCTATGATTCTGACTTTTTCGCCATCCCAAATCGCATTGGCTGGACGAAAATCCCCATGACAAATAATCAGTTCTGTTTCGGGTAAAGCTGCCAACCAACGGGTTAATTCTTGGTACACGCTAAACAACTCTGCATCTGGCTCGAGGGCGGCTTTAATGTTTTTCCAGAATTTTGCTAAGTAAAACCGCTCAGGTAAAAAATCACCATTGGGTGTTCTGGTTAGGCTTGGCACGTAACTTGAACTTGCTAAATGCAGTTTGCCCAATGCCACACCCCACGCCTCGAGTTGAATAGGGGAGAGGTCATCACCAAGCGGCACACCATCAATACCGCGCCAGCAAGTAGCCAACCAAACCGTATCAATTTCCTCTATTAAAAAACCGCTTTTAGACTCGAGTGCGGTCGTTACATCTGCGCCATGTGCCGCTAAATGCCACGCCCAGTCAATCCCAGTCGCCAGTTCAGCCTCGTCGCGCTGTTCACAATGAACTAAACGCAAAAACACTGTTTCAGTTCCGCGTAAGCCTTTGTAAACCGCGTTGGCACTGCGCCCAATCAACTCGAGATTGTTAATATCCCAACGCTGTGCGGCTCGAGTTGCCAAAGCAGGAGAAATCATTCTTAAGGTACTTGCCCAACTCATGGTTGTAGAATCTACTGCAAACTTTAAGTTGTGTCAAATCTATTTTTTGCTGTCTGAAACGATAAAAAGTAATAATTTAAAACAAATGGTAGCTTGTGCGAATTCTCGAGAAATTGTGTTGGAGATACGAAAAATTCAATTGCATTGGTAAACGGGTTATTCGCAATAAACCTAATCCAAAAACTTGCTACAATGCACGGAACTCGAGAAGTTCTGCTCGAGATGGAGGACTTAGTATGTCAGGTTTGTTGTTAATGGCAGTGATATTCGGCATGGGGATGCTTGGACAATGGTATTTAAGTAGCACTTTTCGTAAATTTCAACAAGTTCACAATTCCAAAGATTTGACAGGCGCAGAAGTCGCCCGTGATATTCTCGATGCACACGGACTGCAACACGTTAAAGTCGAAGGCACACCGGGGCATCTGACCGATCACTACGACCCAATGTCGAAAACCGTGCGTTTATCCGAACCCAATTATGCCAGCCCAAGTCTTGCGGCGTTGGCAGTTGCGGCTCACGAAGTCGGACATGCCATCCAAGACGCAAAAATGTATGTGCCACTGGTGATGCGGGCAAAACTTGCCATGCCACTTGGGGCTGTGGCGAACCTAGGCAATATGGCACTGATGGCTGGTGCAATGATGTTCATGTTTGGTGGAGGCGGAGGATTAGGCACTACGCTCTTAACCATTGGCGTAATTGGCTTAGCTGCCGTTCTGGTTTTTCATCTTGTCACCCTACCCGTAGAATTTGATGCCAGTAACCGCGCTTTGGCACTGCTCGAGACCAATGGGTACTTAAACCGCGAAGAAAACGCTGGGGCAAGAAAAGTGCTAAATGCAGCAGCCATGACTTACGTGATTGCGGCTGTGGCGAGTGCCTTGCAACTCTTGTACTACCTGAACATGTTACGTGGTGGCAGCGACGAATAAGCAATTTAATGCAGAACGAACCCTATTTGGGGTTCGTTTTTTTTGATCTCGAGAACACAGTTTTTTTAGTTCGTGCCTAATTTAGCTTTGCTTGGCATTCTGGTTCTTCGTTGTCAAAATTGGCTTGGTGATTGCGCTGCTACCCATCTGCTACAGAAGCTGCCCATTGAGTCTTGCCTCGAGCCAATGAATCTACAGCTTTGAGTAAGGTCGGAATGCGGTGAGCGCCGTGCATTTGCTGTACCCAAGTAGCCGCTTGAGGTGTGTCACAACCGATGCTCGAGACAAAAAGCGCTTGCTTAGATTCTCCACGCAAAATCGGAATGCTTGGCGCGCCCAGAAAATCGGTTTTTGCTATGCCAATGACTGGTGTTTTCTGCTCGAGTGCCATGTACAACCGTGCGCCTAGCCCATGCTTGAAGCCTTGGTCGAGGAGCACAAAACTGTCTACTAGAATGTACTCGAGCGGTTCAGTAATTGTCCCCAGAACTGCCAGTAAACACGGTAATTCGCGTTTGTAAAATGCCCCAGCTTGGTACTCGAGTACATCAGCTATTGGCAGAGTCACGGCTCGAGTCGGGATACTCTCTGACCAATCCTTAAATAAAATCGCGGCAGCCAAGGCTTGGTTATGGGTGTACTGCACATCGAGACAGACTTTCATGCTTGGTATTATCGCAGGGTAAAGAATTTTGTGAAAGCGCCAAGTGGCGTAACCTCGAGACCAAGTACAATCTCAGTCTCGAGGGGATAAATTCATGGGTTGATGCGAAGCACAAAAAAATTATTGTCCGTGGCGGATATGGTTTTGTAACCCGCAATCACAATTTTGCCACTCGAGTCGGTGGCAATTCCAATGGCTTGGTCTTGTTGTGTAGCCGATTGTGGAATGCTAACAATCCCATTGCTTGGGCTGGTACTAAATGTGGTATCTGCAATTCCACCCGCACTTAAGCGTGCCACCAGCGAATCATAGCCAATGTTGCTGTTGGCAGTGGCGCTGAACCCTGCGACTAGAATTTTGCCGCTCGAATCTAAGGATGCTGCACTGGCACAGGCTGGATTTGTATTTGGGGTGTAAGAGAATTTACCACTTGTGCCAAAAGTCGTGTCGAGGGCTGGGGTGGTCATGTTGAAGCGGATAATGTTGATTTCAGGTATTCCTACACAACCGACCAGAATCACATTGCCATTCTGGTAAAGCATATTGAAATAATTCGAGAATTGCGGCTGGGCAGTAGAAAAAATTCCATCGCCGCTAAAGGTTGTATCCAGTGTCCCATTGGTGTTGAGACGGGCAACGCCAACATCATAATTTGAACTTCCACCACCAATAATTATTTTGTTGCTCGAGTCTAAGGCAATCCCTTGGGGCGTGTCGTTTGGGTCGCCAGTGACCGAAAAAGTTGGATTCCAAACGAAGATGTTCAGTCCAGAGTACGTTCCACCAGTTGCAAAAGCAGTATCTAAAGTGCCACCTATTAAATTGAGGCGAAAAGCAGCAACATCAAGTGCATCTGTTCCACCATACCGAGTTTGGGCGGTGGCTACCACATAAGTAGTACCACTGACGGTTTGTAAAGTCATGGCGTTGATTTGGTCAGAATCGCCGCCGACATCTCGGGTATACTTGCCATTGGTTGCGAAGGTAGTGTCCAGTGTTCCATTGGTCTCGAGCCGCACAATGGCAAAATCGCGGGATGTGATTGTGCCGTACCCTCCAACCAATAATTTGCCATCGGCTTGTTGAATTACCGAAAAAGCAACATCGGCATTTGCATTAAAGTCTATAGTGACGATTCCATCAGTGCCAAAGGTGCGGTCATATGAACCATCGGGGTTGAGGCGAACGATAATCCAGTCCCTCGTGGCATTGGCTGCCACACCACTCGAGCCAACCAGAACAATTTTATTATCGGCTTGCACAATCATATCGTTCAGGGTTTCTTGGATGTTACTGACGGGTGCAATGTCTCGTTTACCACCAGTGCCAAAACACTGATCCAAAGTGGTTACACTGGTACTTGGTGCAGCCGCTAAAAAAGCCGTTGGACTGGCACTCGAGCCGGCGGTGCGAACTCGGCAAGCATTGGTCACATCTTTGCTGGTGTTTAAGGTTGTGCCAGATAAAACCGCAATTTGACTGGCACTAAAACCCGTGGCTCGAGTTTCTGCGCCGCTACTGATCTGTTCTTCGAGGCTTTCGGAGACCCTTGAAACCGTGGGTTGGGTAAAGGCAATAAAAGTCATGCTGAAGCGATTTACTTGATTGACGGGTTCGTTGGTGTCGGGGATTTGTACACCAACCGTGAGTGTTCCCGTATTTGAGCCGTTAGCAACAGCACGGCTTGCACTGCTGCCCGTGGCTCGAGCCACATAGCCATAAGGAAATAAGTATTCGCCGTTTGGTAATAGGCTGCTGGCTTGGGTTTCTAAGGCTGCCACTTCGGTTTCGGTAAAAAATTGGGTGTCGGCTTCGGAACTCAGCACTGTTGTGGCGTTGCTCATGGCATGGGCTGGTTTGATGCTTTCGGCATAGGTGGTTAAATTGATATTCTGAAAGTTCTGGACGTTCTTTAAGGCAGTTGCGCCTTGATTGGTCAGTTGATGCTCGGCAACCAAAGTTAGGTCGTTTAAGGTAGCCCCAGACGTGTTAGACACATTAAATTTTGCAACTAGGAATTTACTGCCGCCACTGGTAATGGCTTGGAATTGATTACTCGAGAACGAAACAGCATTTTGATTGCTTAAAAGTGCTTGCGATGATACTCGAGCAGGCAAAAAAGCAGCTTTAGCAGAATTGTTTTGCAAATCAAACGTCAGTTCAACACTGCCCAGAACCTCGAGTTGATTGGTTTTGAAAGGTTGGTTTTGTTGGCACGCCACAATAGTCAGTGCTGCAATAATCGGCAGAAGTGCGCGTTTCATTGTTCACCGTCCATAAAATCCAGTGTCTCGAACGGGTTATCTAAAGCAGTTGTGCCAATCGGTAAGCTCACACCAGTCAGTTGCACCCAAATGGTGTGAGACTCGAGATGCGGCTTTGAATACGGTTTTTTTGGTTTGGTGTCATTCATGAGCGACTCCTTGTAAATTCGTCATGGGTCATTGGATGAATACAAATCCAATGACCCACTCAAGAATTATTTTTTAGTTCGCGCCAAGGTTAATTTGGGCTAACATTCCCCTGCGATTGCCAAGGATGTTTGAATCCATGAAGTAGCCAGCAATTAACAATTTGCCATTGGTCGGTGTTCCAAGAAGCAAGGCTGAATTAACCCCTGCTTTATAGGCATTTTGATTCGTCATAAATTCGTATTTTTGGAGGTTCAAGGCAGGAAATCCTGTGCTGTTAAAGGTGTTTTCTGGTGCGCCATCAGCTAAGTAACGAGCCACAAAAGCCGATGCTAAATTACCGGGTCCTTCTAAAGTTCCAGCGATAAGAAAGCGACTATTGGGCTGAACAACAATTTTATTGGCTCTGACTCGAGAAGGATTGGTGCTGGTGTAAATCAGTTCGCCACTTGTTCCAAAAGTAGCATCGGCAGAACCATCATTATTGATCCGCAGCACCGCCAAACCCGTTTGGGTTGAATTTGGAATGGTGTACCCAGAGAACAAGATTTTTGTGCCTTGCAAGGCAACACTGGTCGCCGCATCGTCTGTGCCATTGCTAATACCCTGAATTTTATGTCCGATGCTGTTAAAGGTGGTGTCTCGAGTGCCTGCATTGGTGAACCGCATCATCAAAAACGCACCGGGATTATTTTGCTTACCTGCCACAATAATTTTTCCACTTGGGTCTATCAGCACACTTAGCGCTTGATTATCTAAGCCGCCGCCGTCCACATCGTCTATCACATACCCTGTGGTGTTAAATGTTGGGTCAAGCGTACCATTGGTGTTATAGCGAATAACAAACACATTGTTGTTACCTGCTGTACCATTTTTGACTCGTCCGACCGCCACGATTTTATCATCGGACTGCACGGCGATGTCGTTAATCATGTGTTCTGAGCCTGTTGCCGCATGAATGGTGGTAATGATATGGTCAATGCTCGAGAAGGTCGTGTCGTTAGAAAGGGTAGCATCGGCTAAGCTGCGTCCAATGACCAGTGCGGTCACGCCTAAATCCTCGGTGTAACCCGCCCGAATGATGCGGTTTTGTGAATCCACGGCAATACTGGTGTAAAAGGTATTGCCTGTCGTGGTGGTGTGCGCGTTTATCGAACGCAGGGCTTGGCGTGAACCATCTGGCAGAACCATACTGGCGTATGAACCAGTCGTGGTTGTTCCAGAACCGTACTGTCCTACAGTGGCAATTCGACCATCGGTAAGAAGAGCAACATCGGTGTTGATGTAGCGTTGACCATTATTAACCGTATGTAAACCACCACCGCCAAAGCAAGGATTGAGTTGACTCGAGATAACACTTGGGGCAACACTTTCTAAGAAGGCTTCTGGGGTTGTGGCAGTTCCAGCGATTCGCACTTGGCAAGCATTGGCGAACTGTCCGTTTTGATGCAAAGCAAAGTCTGCCAATTGATTCTGACTAGAGGAGTACAGTGTTACCGCTTCGGCAGGGGCGAGTCCACCACGGCGCGAAACAACAGATGCACTTGGGTTTTCCTCGAGACTGCCCGAAACCTGAGTGATTGGTGTTGGATTCTCAAAAACCAGAGCGGTGTAACTAAAACGGTAGGCTGTTGGCACACTCGGTTCGTTGCTGCCATCTACAGCCATTGCCAGTGTCACAGTTCCAGTGTCTAAACTATTATTAGCGGTAATGGTGCGTTGGGTGGTGGCAGTTGGGGCTGCCGAATCGCGCACCGTAAACCCATAAGGCAGAAGGTACTCACCACTAGCAAGGGCTGTCCCTGCGGTGGTGGTCATGGCATTTAAGTCGTACTCGGTAAAGAGTGCTAAATCCTCTTGTCCTACCACCACTGCTACCGTGCCGTTGCCACTCATAGTTTGGCTAGGACGTACAGTTTGGGCATATGAGGCTACAGTTGCAACCCGCAGCTTACTCGAGGTTGTGGTAATCCCACCAAAATCCGTGACGTTTTTCAGGGCAGTATTACCAATGTTGCCAGTCTTGCGGTACGCCACCAAAGTTAAATTCGACAGACTCGAGCCAGTTAAATTCCGAACGCTAAATTGGGCATTTAAGAATTTTCGGCTCGGTGTGGTTTGTGTGGCTGCCGAGTATGTGCCAGCCGTGAACAGCAATTGGGCTTCGTTGACCAAGGCTTGCCCAGCCAGTTTTGAGGGCGAAAAAGTCGCTCGAGCCTTCCCGTTTTCAGCCCCAAAACTAACTTCGAGTGTACCGAGTAAACGCTGACCTGTATTGCTCTCGAGCTTCGGAGCGTTCTGGCAAGACATAAAAGTTGCTGCTACCAAACCAAATAGAATCATTGTCTTTTTCATTTGCCATCACCTTCTTGTCCTAAAACCGTGCCAAATGGGAAAGATGCCCCTGTGAGGCTAATAAATTGCGGTTGTTGCTCGAGTTTTGGGGCTTGGTACTCGAGTTTTTTGGGTGTTTCTATGGTTTCTTTCATTATTTTTTCCTTTCCCAAATCTTGGGTTTGCGATTTACACGGACTCCCCGTTTGAACCGTGACAGAAGCGTATAAATTGGCTCTCTCGCAGCTTCCGCTTGGGCAAAAATCTTCAAAAGCAACCCGAAAATATGTAAATAGCAAAATCATAATCTCTGAAAGAATGTCATTTCATCGTTGTCACAGGACAGACACGGGGGTGTCTTGACCATAGGCGCGCACCTTCGGGCATGGTCGCCTGTCCCTACAGTTATGGCATGAAAAATGCGTGAGGTAGGGGCGAACCCCGTGTTCGCCCTGATTTTCTATTCACGCATTTGATGAAAAACCCTAAAAACCAAGACCTTTTGGAGGAGCTATGAAAAAAATATCTCGACCAGCAAAAACCAGAAAAACCTGTACAATGGGCGTTCTGATGCGCTTACACTTGCTTGGGCAACCTCATTTGGAATTGGGCGACAAAGTTTTGCCGCTTTCCAAGAACCACAGTCAAATTCTGGCTTGGCTGACGATGCACCAAAAAACGGGGCTACCAATGCCCCGAGTACGTCTGGCTCGAGCCATCTGGACGGACTGCACCGACGAACAAGGACGCAAACGCCTAGCCAACAGTTTGTACCGACTGCGCCAAGAAATTCCAGAAATAGAACCGTTTATGATTGGCGATGCCACATCCTTAGCGCTGCAACCAATGCCCACCGATGCGCTTGAGTTCCAAAAACTAATGCAGAGCCAAACCCCACAAGATTGGTTTCAGGCTCTTGAAATGTACCAAGGCGATTTACTCGAGGGCGAAGATGTACCTTGGTTAGACACATGGCGCTCGGAATTACAACAAACCCTGTTGCGAGGTCTGCGTCAAGCTGTAAGGCAAGCCGACTCGAGCAGGGCAATACTCTTATCGCAACGCCTGATTCAACTCGAGCCATGGAACGAAGAGGCACACACGCACCTGATACGCCTGTACGCCGACAATCAGCGCTTACCCGAAGCCATCAGCGCTTATGAAAAACTTGCAGACACCTTAAAACAAGAATTCTCGAGCCAACCACGCCCAGAAACCCAAGTGTTTGTTAAAGACCTCGAACGCCAACTCGAACAGCAAAACAGTCAAACGCACCAAATCATGGTCGGGCGCAGTCTGGAATGGCGTTCCTTAACCAATGCCCTGAACGCCGTAAAAATCGGACAAGGCGGGATTATCTTAGTCGAGGGCGAACCCGGACTGGGCAAAACCCGTTTACTACTCGAGTTAAAGTCATTATCGGCTTGGCACAATGTTTTTGCACTGTACGGAGCAGCCGCCAACAGCACACCCGCTTATACCCCACTTGAACAAGCCTTGCGCGGCGCGGCGGTGCTACTCGAGCAAGCCACGCCACTCATCCAAAAAAACCTCGAGCCACTGCTAAAAACCGCCTTGGATTCCGAAGCCCAAGCCAATCCGCAATTGGTCAGTGCCGCCCTAGAACGCTGGTTGCGTCACCTCGAACAACCGACGGTTTGGTTACTCGACGACCTGCATTGGGCAGGGGATTTATTCTGGAATATCCTCAAAATGCTGGCTCGAGTCAGTCAGCAACGCCCTGTGCTGCTGGTGCTGTGCGCCCGCAGCCAAGAACTGCACGAAAACCAAAAAGCCATCGAAACCCTGCTCGAGATTCGCCAGAACCAACAAGCCATGCACCATGCGCTGGGCGGACTGAGCTTAGAAGAATGCAGCCAATTGGCTCGAGGACAAGGTAAGAACCTGAGCCACAAAGAACTCGAGCAGATGCACCGCATCAGTGCTGGTAATCCACTGGTTTTTCAGGAATTGGTACTGGGAAATTCTGCCGATAAGCATTTGGGGGATGCTTTCCAAAGTCGGTTTGCCAAATTGGATAAAACCGCTCGAGAAGCGCTCGAAGCCGCATCGGTACTGGGTAAGCACCTAGACTTAAGCACTTGGGAAGCGATGTTGGG
>JAYWHB010000084.1:0-4966 GCA_043777915.1 Deinococcales bacterium | reverse complement strand
TCACAAGTTTCTTCTCGAGTTTGATGTACGTTAGCTTTGACCAAAGCCAAGCGGTTTTATTCGCTTTTCGCACCCACGCCCCAGACCCCGTAAAACTCCCACCGATTCACTTGGCTGGACTCGAGCCAACTACACTTTACCAAATTGGCGATGTGGTTCGGTCTGGCTTAGCTTGGCAAGAAATTGGACTGGACATCCAAATCAGTGATTTCTCGAGTGTGATGCTCCATATTAAAAAGGTTTTGGGGTAAACCAGCCAGCGCTAAGGGGTTAAAAACTTCTCTGAATAGCCGAACCATAATTCTCGAGCAAAGGATTTAGAGAACCCAATCACTTTTATTGTTGTCAATCATGTATTTGCAAATAATTGTATAGCCACTCACATGGTTTTAGTTAATTGATGTGTATAGAATAGTGTCATGCGCGAGATTCATGTTTCTAGTGGTGGTCATGACTTCCCTTTTTCTAAGGGCTTGGTTGTCGAATCGCTTCTGAACGCCGATATTGCCCGCGAATCGGCAATGGTGATTGCCCGCCGAGTCGAGCAACGCCTCGTAGACCAACGAACCAAAATGATTGACCCACAACACCTCAAAGAAATAATCTTGGACGAAACCAAAGATGTCTTAGGCGTGGCGGCGGCGCAAAAACTTGAGCGTCAAACCACGGCTTTTGAAGATGTGATTGTGCGTGATGGTGAAAGAAGCATTCCATTCTCTAAGGGCTTATTATCAAGGTCTTTGGAACTGGCTGGAATTCCAATCAAAGATGCTTTTGGTTTTGCCAAAGACTTAGAAAAACAATTGCGGGTGCAGGGTATCTCGGAAATCTCGAGGGCGAGTTTAGAAAACATTACGCTCGAGGAGTTAGAACGGGTTTACGGCGAAGACCGCAAAGATGCCTATGTCGAACGTTACCAACGTGCCACTCAAGTGATGGTACTCGAGGACGATGATGGGGTGTCGTTTCCGTTTTCCAAAGGGATTCTGGCACAGAGCTTAATGGCAACGGGCTTAAATCCAGCCCTTGCCCATCAGATTGCCCGTGAAATCGAACTGCATTTACTCGAGGAAAACGAACTGGTGGTTACACGAGACCGTCTGCGTTTAATTGTGATTGCTGCCCTGACTTCCGAAGCTGGCGAAGAAGTGGCACGGCGCTACACGATGCTGCGCTCAATTCGTCGCCCAGAAAAACCGATTCTGATTTTAATTGGGGGCGTGACTGGCACAGGTAAGAGCTTACTGGCTGCCGAAATCGGCTACCGCTTAGGCATTACCCGCGTCGAATCCTCGGATTCAATTCGCCAAGTGATGCGAGCCATGATTAGTAAAGAACTGCTGCCAGCCCTGCACTCGAGTACCTTCGATGCTTGGACTGCTACGCTAGAACCCATCGAAGAAGCCCGTTTTAAGCGTGGTGGCGGACGGCAACACGTTAAGCCCACAAGAGAACAACTGCTGGACGGTTTCCGTGACCAAGTAAAACAAGTCTCGGTCGGGGTTCGCGCCATCATCGAACGTGCCAGCAAAGAACACACCAGCATGATTATCGAAGGGGCGCATATTGTCCCCGGTTACTTGCCTGTGGATTTATTTGAAAATGCGATTGTTGTGCCACTGGTTGTGGCGATTAGCTCGGCGGACACACACCGTCAACGTTTTTACTCGAGGGATGCCGAAACCAACAAGCACCGCCCGATGCAGCGTTACTTAGAACATTTTGAAGATATTCGCAACCTCCAAGAGTACGTCGAACGTCTGGCTCGAGCCGTCGGTGTGCCGGTCATAGATGGCGAGAGTTTTGATGCAGCTATCGAAGGCGCTATTGAAGTCGTGGCACAACGAGTCATGACCCTGCAAAACCGCAAGGCTGTCGTGGTCTAAGGTGCAGTTAGAAGATATTCTCGAGATTTCAGGGGCAACCCACCGCCATGTCTGCCCGCGCCAAGTACTGGGCGCTCGGATGGGGCTACTGGCTGGGCAAACCCTTGGTCTCGAGTTACCGCGCTCCGACAAGCGTTTATTGGTGCTGGTCGAAACCGATGGTTGTTTTGCCGATGGTGTTTCGGTGGCAACGGGTTGTTGGTTGGGGCGGCGCACGATGCGTTTAATGGATTATGGTAAGGTTGCCGCCACCTTTATAGACACGCACTCGAGTCTGGCTGTTCGGATTGCCCCACACGCCCAAGCTAGGGCGAATGCCAAGGCTTTATTTCCACACTTAAGTAAATGGAGTGCTTACCTTGAAGGGTACAAAGTTCTGCCCGATGCCGAGTTACTGGTGCTACAAAGCGTAGAACTGACTTTTTCACTCGAGCAACTGATTTCACACGCGGGCGCTCGGGTGAGTTGTTCGGCATGTCATGAAGAAATTCTTAATGGGCGCGAAGTGCTGCACCAAGGCAAAGTGTTGTGTCAATCCTGCGCTGGCGATTCGTACTGGACTGGCAACAAACCACTATAAATCTGCTCGAGTTGCAAAGTGGTCTCGAGACATGGAATATCAATTTCACCAGTATTATTAAACGTTTCCACCTCCCATTTTTCGCCATTGCGTTTGTACAACACTGCAAAAGCTGAATTCTGCGAAAGAATCAAGTACCGTGTCAGACTAGCAATACTTTTGTACTCATCGAGTTTAATGCCAAAGTCTGTGTCATATGTGGTGTGTGACAAAACCTCAAGGACAAAACAAGGATTCTCGAGGTAATACTCGTTATTCCCCGGAGCGCAAGAAACCACCACATCTGGATAACGGTACTTTGCGCCTAGGGTTCGGACTTTAATGCCCTCTAAGGCAATTTCGCACCCTTTTTTCTCGGCTATTTCGTCGAGTAGACGCAGTACCCTTCTGGCTAAACGATGGTGACGGCGTGTCTCCCCCGCCATTGCAAGAAGCCGACCATTCACAAATTCATGTCGAACCAGACTGGTTTTTTCAAACTCGAGGTACTGCTCGGCAGTCATGGTTTGTTCAAAGGCAATCATACCAAAATTGTACACGAATTTTTTACAAACTACCCTTGGTGCTGGGCATCTGGTCATGGGTAATCCGAGTGGCTTGGTACACGGCTCGAGCAAAGGCTTTGATAATTGCTTCAATCACATGGTGGGCTTCTTTGCCACTTAAAACCCGAACATGAACCGTGGCTTGGGCATGGTTGCAAAAACCACGCAAGAATTCACGCAAATGATAAATGTTAAAGCCGCCAGCCTCGCCAATAATCTGTAGTTCTTCGGGGCGAAACTCGAGGTGAGCGCGTCCAGAAAAATCAATGACCACATGGGCAAGCGTCTCATCCATTGGCACAAAAGCACTCCCATACCGCTCGAGACCTGTTTTATGCTCGAGTGCCTTGGCAAATGCCATACCAAGGGTAATCCCACAATCTTCAATCAAATGGTGCGTATCCACATGCAAGTCGCCCGTGGCGGTTACAGTCAAACCAACTCGAGCATGGCGTTTGAATGCGTCTAGCATGTGGTTTAAGAATCCCAAGCCCGTTTCTAAATTCCCCTCAAGTGGTGTATCCAAGTCAAGGCTTAAACGAATTTGGGTTTCTAAGGTGTTGCGTTCAATGGTTGCGCTTCGGGTCATGGGTTTATTGTAACTCGAGGAATCGATCTCTCGAGCAGGTACGCCTAAGGATTTGTCCCAGAATAACTTCCCGATTTTGAGAATAGTGTCATTCGGTTCACGGTTTGATAAAGTAATCTGAATGCAGACTTACTCACTGAAAGTCAAAAACATGATGTTAGGACTATACCAATCATTTAATGAACGTGACCGACGTAGATACGCTGCGATTGAGAGTATAAAACTTGGACACGGTGGTATTGGCTATGTCAGCCAAATTCTAAAGTGTAATCCCCAGATACCCAATTCACAAAAACAACGCTGGTAATCGTAGATAGTTCGCCAGCGATCCCGCCCGCGAGGTGCATCTTGGGATCAAGAAAGGTGGGAAGCAACTTGGTAAAGCTCGCCATTGACAACCTGTTCGTAGAACGTAGAACATGGCGTTAAGGATAGTTTTCCACTTCCACTTGCGACGGTGTGAGTTACCGCGTTTGGGTAGGTGGGGCTTGATGAATTCGCGTTCTCGTTTGGTAAGATTACTTGGGTAGGTTTTCAGCGCGAATAGCCCACGAGGTGCTGTTTTATGAGCAAGAATTGTGAGAGACGAAGCCTACCCACTTCTTGATAAATTTGCTAATTTATTGGTTACTTGAGAATGTTGTTCAGGACTATTCCAAACAGGCTCTAGGTAAAACATCAGCATAAGCTGACCGGAAATCGCTGTATAGCACTGCTCTTTTACGACAATTGGCAGGCAAAGATTGCCATAACTCCAAACAGGTTTGACTCGAGCGGTCTCCAAATGCCAGTCCTACAATCCGTCTTGTTTCTTGTTCCAAGGCAATCCAAATCCAAACTTTCTGATTTTTGTTATCCACAAAAGACCATAATTCGTCTCACCCGAGGGTGAGACGAATTTGAAGAGGCGTTATCGTATCCAGCAGATGCTTTTTTTGGAGTTTAGCTGCAGCCATGCTACCTATGCCGGTTGCACGAGAAATAGATTGTTGAGAAAGACGTTCCAAACTAAATTTTTCGACTTGCTCTTGTTGGAGTCTTGAAGCTCAAGCGTGCTTAGGAAGCGACAAGTTTGCAAAATATTTTTTGTCTGCCTGTGAGCGCATGTCCATTTTTCCTGAGATTGGAAGTACCACATTTGCGGCAGATATGAGTAATCATGACTCAGTTTACTTCAGCACCTTTATTTAGACCATTGCCGAAACGATTTAGGGCGGCTTTAGATGGTACTTTATATCTTGAGACTACTTAAATCCTGACTTTGTGGTTGTCGTAAGTAGCAGCCCTAAACCGACCCTCGAGCCAATTTGAGAATTTGCTTTACCGCCCCAAGATGATAGGTGACATGCGCCAAAGTTGCCATCAT
>JAYWHB010000083.1:0-1773 GCA_043777915.1 Deinococcales bacterium | reverse complement strand
CCTGGGTTATGACTCGAGCTACAACAACCTGACAGGAATTTTGCCGACTAGCTTAAACTTTGATACTGTTTTGCCAAGCACTGTAGACCCAGCTTATTTAGGTTTGGTTACAGATTACTTAAGACCAGCCGAAGGTTGCAGCAATGCAGTCACCAATAGCAATGCCGCCGCTAAGTATGGATTGCTTAATGTTTTACTGTTCAAAAACGGTGTACCCTCACATCAGGCGATGCTGCGCTCTTACGCCCATGAAGTTCAGTGGTGGTACGTTGACCAAGCCACCACCGTTTCGGGTTTTCAGACTTGTTCTGGCTCGAGGGCAATTATTCAAAAATACAATCTCCAATTACAAGCTGGCTGGAACGCGATTGTCGTTTCGCTGGACGATTTTGGAGCAGTACAGTTATTCCGCACAGTTGCGATTCCAAGCGGCAGCCAGTGGTTTGCAACCGCTTTAACAGGCGATAATACCTTTACCCCCAGTGGTTATCCGTTTGCGGGAACAATTGCAAATTGGACAGACACCAACGGCAACCCCTTACCCGAAGGTGTTTTGCAAGCCAATTTCCGCACTGTAGACCCACAGTTTTTTAACCGCCCATTACAAACCACAGCGATTAAAGCTGGTGTCTTTAATTTCTTTGTCCCCAAAGAAGTGTCTTCGGAGATGAAAGCAATTGAACTAGAAGGGGCTTGCAATAAAGTTTTTGCCACACCAAACACCGTCAAAGGTGCAAAGCTCTACTTGGATGTTCGGGTTGCAGGGCAACAGATTGCCGTACTGAATGCCCAAAATGGCAACCAGCGCTTTGAGTGGTTTTATGCTGTCGCCGATAGCCAAGTCAGTGCCACACAACAGTGCAGTGCAGGTGGTGTCTCTTACAGCGAAGAATACAATCTTAGTCTCAAACAAGGCTGGAATGTGATTATCTATACCCAACTCGAGCAAACCGCCACCATCAACCGCCAGAGTATTACGGTTGGTACTGCCGCAAGTATCCAATGGTCTTTGCAGCGTCTCCCCCTGACCCTTGGCTCGGCAGCCAGCAGCACCAAAACCACCCTGCAAGGGCAAATGTTAAATCCCAAAGCACTGGCTCAGACCCTTAAAGTCATCATTCTGCCAGACACAGAACTAGACCCTGTACAAGAACTGGGTTCGGTCAGTATTGCGTCCAACGGCGATTTTTCTCTGGCATTGCCCAGTTCACTCGACCCAAGCCTGTTTATTCCTTTGTCTTTTGATGACCCAGATTGCACAGGTACGGTCAGTTATTCAAACCCCAATGCGGCTGGCACACCTGTAGACTTGGAAATTTCCGATGCCCAAGGGCAGTACATCACCACGCCCGTGCCAATTTTTGTGGATAACGTTGCCAACGAAAAAGTTGAATTTGCATGGTGGTTCTTGGATTCTGCCACCAATGTCAGTGGGCAACAAACCTGCACCGATACGACCACGGGCGAAATCGTCAAGGTCGGGTTTAGCCTGAATTTACAAGCGGGTTGGAACTTGATTGGGGTCGCCCTCAAAGGCGGAACGTACACCTTGCGAAGCTATGAAAACCTGCCTACCAACACCCTATGGTTTACCGAATTTGATGAAATCGAGGTTCCCAATGCCAAATAGACGTGATGTATTAAAAGCGGCTGGTCTTGCCGTCGGAGGAATCAGCTTAGCCGCTTGCGGCGACCTGACCCCGCCCTCGAGTAACACCGCCATCGTGCCAAATGGCTTTCGTTTTTATCCAGTCAAACGTGGTGGAATTGCCG
>JAYWHB010000082.1:0-1774 GCA_043777915.1 Deinococcales bacterium | reverse complement strand
GAGAACGAAGAGATTGAGGTTTGGGAACAAGCTCATCGGTCTATTTCGCCGTTTTTGGTCACAGTGTTAAATATGATAAAGTTTGAAGGGACTCCAGCCATGAAAGGCTTGTTGGAAGCAATCAGCTTTGTGAAGCGCACCAGTGGAACCGCTCAATCAAGCTGGGGTGAACCGCCTCGAGCTTTCATTCCCAGAACGTGGCTGGGCTTGGTTTTTATGAGTTCTAAAGTGGGTCTGACCAACAAAACCAAGACTGAAAACTCTAGCGATGCCAACACTACTAAGAACACCAAAACAATCTTTAAGCGCCATCATTATCTTGTGTGTGTGGCGCATCAACTTCATGCTGCCCTCAAACGTGGTGATGTATTTGTGCTGCGTTCCAACAATCATGGCGACCCTCGAGTCCACATGCTCGAGGGGGAAACTTGGAACGCAATCAGAGCAGAAGTTGTTAGCGCACTAGGGCTGACTCTAAAACCCGAAGTGATGCTAAAGCGTTGGTCGCAAAGTTTAGACCAAACTTATCAAGTTGTTGCCAAAGACTTGCTACTCAACCCCAATGTGCGTTTGGAAACACGCTCAAGCAAAGGTGGCGAACGGAATGAATTGGTTATTCAACCATTTGATGCACTCCCAGAATCAGAATCTTTGCAAACTCTAAAAGGTAATGTGGACTCGAGACTGCCAGAAATCCCTTTAACAGAGATGCTGCTTGAAATCAACGCACGTACCAACTTTGCATCGGTGATGCTCCAAGATTCACCCACCTTCCCACACGCTATAAACATCGAATTGAGTGTTCTTGCGGTGCTGATCGCTGAAGCCTGTAACATTGCTTAACGGCTGTAGCAGACGAACGAAATCCTGCTTTGAAACTTGCCAGATTGAATTGGGTCAAGAAGAATTACGTCCATGCCGACACTATCTCAAGGGCAAATGTTAAATTGGTGGAGTACCACTCAAGTTTAGCCATCACAAGGCGTTGGGGTGGTGGTGAAGTTGCCAGCGCCGACGGGATTCGTTTCGTGGTAGCGGTCAAAACCATTCATGCAGGAGCAAATCCCAAATACTTTGGTGCAAAACGAGGCATCACATACTACACGCTGGTTAGCGACCAGTTCACCCAACTTCATGGGCAGGTGATTCCAGGGACAATTCGAGATTCTTTGTATATTTTGGGTGCATTGCTTGAGCAGCCCACCACGCTTAAACCCAAAGAAGTCATGACCGACACAGGTGCGTATAGCGATGTGATTTTCGGCTTATTCTCTTTGCTTGGCTTTAGGTTCAGTCCACGGCTGAAAGATGCTGGAGGTTCGAGGTATTGGCGGATAGACCGCGATGCAGATTATGGGGTGCTGAACAACATTGCCAGAAATAAAATTAACACCAATGCGATTGTTCAACACTGGGAAGATATTTTGCGTTTAGTTGGGAGCTTGAAACTTGGCAAACTTAAAGCCGTTGATGCCATGCGGGTTCTGGCTCGAGATGGCTCATTGAACGGCTTGGGCAAAGCGGTGCAGGAAATTGGTAGAATCGCCAAGACAATTTACTTACTTGGATATGTGATAAACGAGGACGAGCAACGACGGGTGCATCTGATGCTTACGCATGGTGAAACGAGACATTCGATGGCGCGGGAACTGTTCAACGTGGGTGGTGGAGAGGTTCGGCAACATTACGTTAAGGGCATGGAAACGCAACTTGGGGCTTTGGGGTTCGTACTCAACATCATGGTGTTATGGAATTCGTTGTACACGCAGGCAGC
>JAYWHB010000081.1:0-1779 GCA_043777915.1 Deinococcales bacterium | reverse complement strand
GCCTTCTGGCGTTTCGATAGGGCAGATACGCCCGTAATGGGTACGGTGAACGTCACGGACATCAAAACCAGCCCGTTCTCGAGTTAAACCACCAGGTCCAAGCGCCGAGATACGGCGCTTGTGACGCAACTCCGAGAGCGGATTGATTTGGTCTTTGAACTGACTAAGTTGTGAACGTCCAAAGAATTCACGCATGGCTGCCACCACTGGGCGGTTATTGACCAGTTTACTTGGGGTGGCTGCATCTGGGTTGCCCAAGAGCATCCGTTCACGCACACCTCGAGCCATACGCCCTAAGCCAACGCGGAATTGGTCGCCCAAGAGTTCGCCAACGGTACGCACCCGACGATTGCCAAGGTGGTCAATGTCGTCTTCGGAGTAGCCAGCTTCGCCGCTTTGCAGGGTTAAGAGGTACTGAATCGCCGAGATTAAGCCAGCGTCTTTGAACTGTCCATCTTCAAAAATCAGCAAGGTTTTTTCTGGGTTTTTAATGCCAAGTTTGCTGTTGACCTTAAAACGCCCGGCATCGCCCAAATCGTAACGCTTCGGGTCTGCCAGTAAGCCGTACAAGTACGACAAGGCTTTATCGCGCTTCGGTGGATCGCCTGGACGCAAAATCGTGAATAAGCGCAACAAGGCTTCATCGCCGCTCATGCCAGCCGTTTTGTCTTCGTTAAAAGTGGCTTCTAAAACCGCATCGGAATTCTTGAAAATTTTCCGCATAGATTGATCGTCGTAACCAAGCACCCGCAGCAACATCGTGACTGGGAATTTACGCTTGTTGATTTTCATCTCAAGGACTTCGGAGGTATTAAACTCGAGTTCAATCCATGGACCACGCTTAGGCATTGGGATAATCGAACCAGCATAAAGCGGCTTTGAACCACGGTAAGACTTGGTAAAATAGACACCTGGCGAACGATGAATTTGCGAAACAATTACGCGGTCTGCGCCATTGACAATAAAGCTGCCTTCTTCGGTCATTAGGGGTAAATCGCCAAGGAAAACCTTATCTTCTTTGATTAAGCCAGTATCGCGGTGAATCAATTGGAGCTTGGCGAACATTGGGGCTTGGTAGGTCAAGTCTTTATCGCGGCAATCTTCAGGGCTGTACGGTGGGTCGCCGAGTTCGTACTCGAGAAAATCCAAGACCAGACCGCCCGTGCGGTTTTTCTCGGATTCATCTATCGGAAAGATTTCTCTAAAAGAACCTTGCAGACCAAAGTCCTCGCGGTCTTTAGGCAGCACACCTTTTTGCAAAAAATGGTCAAAAGAACCAATTTGCAATTCCACCAAACGTGGAAGCTCGAGAATTTCTTTAATACTGCCAAAACGGATGATTTCTTGCATCGAACTCCCTGTGACCGCCCATGTGAGACTGGTATTGCCTACCGTGGTGCGGATTGCCAGACTTGAACGTGGTCTGGCTGTGCGAAAAAAAACGAATCGCCTTGTAGCCGAAACCTTGTTTGTCAGTGCCAATCATGGGTGACGCAACAAGACCGCAGGCGAGAACCTGCGGAGAGTGAGAGAAAAATTAGTAGAGTGCCAAGCTAAGCACAATATGAGTGTACAAAAAATCTTTGAGAAGTCAAGGGCAGAAAAAGTCTTTCTACCCTTTGAGTGGTATGCAGCTAATAATTAGCCACTACGGAATACGGTTGTAGCGCTTGACAAAAATATCAGCGTTTTCGGTAAAACTGACCACAGGGCTACCGCTTGTGTCGGTTGCCAGTTTAGGGTGGGCAGCTGTACCAGCATTCAAATTGCTACCAAGCA
>JAYWHB010000080.1:0-5000 GCA_043777915.1 Deinococcales bacterium | reverse complement strand
TTGCCAATGTGCTTGTCATTCCAGTAGATATGCCAGAAGTTGCCACTAAGCATGGCTCGAATGATATTCACCGTTGCGGGTTTTGGCTCTTTAAGTTTTACTTTAGACATTTGGGAACTCCTTTAACTCGAGGGTTGGATTTGGAATACGACCAGCGCAAAACTTAGCTGGATACCACGACTTGAAATAACCAGTCCGAGCTATGTGAAAAACAAATGGCTCAAGTCCAGTAATTTCTAAGCCATTGTCACCTCGAGATTTTTGGTCTGGGTGGGTGCAAGACAATTCGTAGTGAAATTGGCAATTGGTGCAAAGGTGCATGATGCCGGGATACCAAGCATGTTCATGAACAGCACCATAAAGTCTGGGATGGGCTTCAATTAAAGTTGATTTGTGCGTTTACCGCTTGGTGCATTGCAGTGTTCGCACAGCATCAAGAAAATATGTTCGGGCTTATCGTTATTGTCGTGTTCTTGCCACATCGTCAAGTCACTCTCGAGGTCATGGTTATGCTTACCGCAGCACTGGCAGTAGTCGCGGTGACGTGTACCAGTTAAGGTTTTTGATAAGCGTGGTGTGTCGGGATGCAGTTTGGGCATGGCTGTGTCCTTTAGGGCTATGCCTGAATTGGTGACTTTTTTCCAAATTCCACTATCCCTGTAATAACGGGCGGTTTTTTAAGTACCCGTTGTATTTCTGCTATTACTTCTTTTGGTATCTCATATCCGTCGTACACACCGTCTTTCACCATCTCAAAAGCAGAATTCATCAATTGAATACTGACCGCCATTTGAATGCTGATTGATGTGTCTTTATCAAAGTCTTCTTTTAAGACCTTATGAACTTCTTTAATCAAGTAAGACCACTTGCCATATTCAAAGTTATCCTTAAGCTCACAAACGCAACTGCCGACATTTGCACTGTCAACTTCAACCATGCAAAATCCAATGATTCCGATTCGCTTGGGATTTAGGACTGCGCTTGGGACAAAGAAAGTGATAACTTCTTTACTTTTCAACCTATCAGCAAATTGATTACACGCTTTTTGTGATATTTGCTCGAGGAGTCGTGATTCCTGTGAATTTAGATTGCCACCAAGCATTTTAATCATGGCTTGCTCCAAACAGCGTGCTATCTACAAACCGTGCTGTTGCCCAGTCGAGTACCCGAGCGGCTGCTCTTGGCTCGAGGTCATGCAGCGCGGTAGCGATTTGATTGATTGCAGAAATCTCAAGGTCAACACCAAGCACTGGTTTAGCGGTTGCTTGGCTCACTTCTGCTTCAGTTGTAGGATGTTTTTCTTGTGGTATCACAAATGTCTCGAGAGCAGTCTGAGCAGCTTCTACTATGGTTTCTTCTATGATTCCTCGAGCGATTTTCCTGCCAACTTCACGGTAAGGCTCGAGGGCATCTATCAATGGGTAGTACCTAAACTGGTCACGTTTTCCACCACTCCCAAGTCGTTTAATTTCACCGTTTTCAACAGCTTTTTTGACAATCGCTTGGATGTTCATTGATGGGTAGCCTAATTTTTGAGCTAATTCGATGGTGGTGTTACCAGTGGCTTCTAAAGCGTCTAACACCATTGCTTTAGTGAGTTTTGGTTTTGGTAGGGACTTGGGCATGGTTTCCTCTATTTCCTCGAGTATCGCCTCAAGGATTGGCGGCTTTGGGGTTTCTTGTGATACGGACGCAGTTATTTCAATTGGTTGTACTGGGATAATCGTGTTCTCAGTGGTTTGTAGGTTTTGGGATTTCAGTTGTGCTTGACGCTGTTTAGCGATTTGAGCGTTATAAATGGATTTGCCAGTATCAGTAATCTGGCAACCCATAAAATCACTCGAGACGTAACCCTTTGTGATTGCGGTACTGATAAGTTCAGGTGTGAATCGTTCCTCGAGTTCAGGGCGTGGTTTACCGCCGATGATGAGTGACCCGAGTAGGGCATCAAGGTTCATGTGTTTTTACCACCCCGATTAAATGCACCATTCCAGCCGTGAGGGTCTTGGGTTTGCCAGCCTTTACGCTGTACATACTCGAGGTGCGCTTTGACATCACCCTTAAAGTGCCGTTCAGTTTTCTTGGCAAAGCCTCTTGCGCCAATAGCTTGCATGTGTTCGCGTCCGTGACGCTTACTGGTAGTTGCGCCACCTTTTGCACCTGCGGCTCGAGCAGTCTCTGAGGTAAACCGTCCTCGATGTGACGAGGTTTCCGTTTTCACGGATGATGAAGTATTATTCATATGCTTCCTTTTAGTAGGGGGAGTGAGGCTTCTTGCCGACCACCAAAGGGGATTGCAGCCCATTGGTGGTTTTTTTATTGCGCGAAATTGCAGTTCGCGTTAAGGAGTATTTTACGTTCGCCTAGGGGTACTTGTCAAGTGTATTGCTAAGCAGTATGCTAGATAAATGGCTAAATTAAAAATTGAGACACCTCGAGATAAAAGCCTTTCAATACGAGTTACTGGCGAGGAACACGCGAAACTAGAGAGGGCGGGTAAGGCGCTTGGGCTTCGCGGCGCAACAGCATTTATGCGAGTTGCGGCATTGCGTGAAGCCGAACTACTTACAGCCTCGGCGCTCGAGCGCCGAGTGAAGGAATTGGAGGGCAAATAGTTTTGTCTGCGTATTGTCTGCGCCAAAATTGCCCAGAACGCCATAATGCCGCCTAGGGTTGATGTCGCAAGGAATAAAATATGCTGTTATACACGAGTAATCTTGTAAAACGTGGCAATGCCTTGTAATGACCTTGTAGCCCTCTCAAGGCGCAGACACGAGTTCAAGTCTCGTTGGGATCACCAAAAGTAGCGCGTCTCGAGAAACCTCAAGGCGCGCTATCAGACTTCATGAGTTCAAGTCTCAAAGGGATCACTAAAAGTAGCGCGTCTCGAGAAACCTCAAGGCGCGCTATCAAACTTCATGAGTTCAAGTCTCAAAGGGATCACCAAAAACACAAAAGAGTACAGTGCGTTATTCGAGAAAAATCTCAAGGCGCACTGTACTCTTTTTCAAATGTCAAACTGCCGAAAATCAGCGCATAGGGTTTAGTTTACCTAGAAAATTACGAACTATTTTTCTAGGTAAACAAGTAGATTCTTGTTCTTCGGTGTTTGGGCTTTGCCATCATTAAATGCCTTAAAACCTGTCGCTTCGAGGCTGTAGGTGTAATCTCCAGTCTCGAGATTGCCAAATAAAAACGGGGTTGTGCCTCGGCGGACTTCAACACCATCTTTATACAAAATCACGGTGGCATTTACTGGAGCTTTGCCTGCGGTTTCAGCTAAAACGCGCACACGGCAGGGGCATTTGGCATTGCTGGCATTGCTTAAACCTTGTGCCACTGAAATTTTGCGTTTAATACTTGTACCGTCTGGAGCTTTGACTTCAAATTCGTACTCACCAACGGGTTGGGTTGGCACATAGTACGACCATTGACCGCTACCGTCCACGCCAATGCTGCCGTCAAGCGCTCCGTTTTTAAGCACTTCGAGGTTAGTTCCTGCCAGACCTCTTCCCTCGAGAATAAAATCTTGGGCATCGAGCGCTTCGGATTCGTTAGGATAAGCAAAAGCAAAAGCACTTGTGGCTGTACTGCTACTTGGGATAAGCACACCAGCCGCCGCCGCTAAGCCAATTAAGCCACCACCAATGGCAATCATGATTGGCTTGCGTTTACGACCCATGCTCATTGAAACTGCACCCGCCACCAGCGTCCCTAAGCCCAACAGTAAAAGTGGTAAAAACATCAATACGTTCATTTCTCTCCTTGGTTAAGTCCGAGTTTTTGTAACCCGAGCATTCAATACTGGCAGTGTACCTAAAAAACACTAGGGCGGATGCACCCAATGGGGCAAAAGGCGAAGGGCGAAAGGAAAAAGGCAAAGGCGCTCATCAATGAATGACCCTTTAAGAAAGCAGTAGACTCGAGCCGTGAGCCTTGGCACTGTGAACGCACGTCCGAATTTACTGAGTATTTGGCAGAATTTATCTGGTGCTGTGCGCCGCAATTTAATTGTTTTATTTATTGCCCAAGCGCTGTCTACCAGTTCGACCACGGTCTCCACAACCCTCTCGAGCATTATTATTTTTAACATTACAGCTTCCGAGAGCCTATCTGGATTACCCAGTACAATCAATTTTTTTATGTCGGCAGTGATGGCGTTCTGGGCTGGGCGAATCATGCAGACCAAAGGACGGCGTTTTGGACTGGCTTGGGGCTACGCGATTGGGGTGATTGGCGCGGTTCTGGCAGCAAGCATGGCACTCGAGAAGAACTTAATTGGCTTTTTAATTGGTGGTGCGCTGGTTGGGGCTGCCAATGGTGCGATTCAACAAGCCAAATATGCGGCTGGCGAAATGGTCTCGAGTCATGTGCGTGGCACAGTCATTGGGGCGCTGGTGACTGGCAGTGCTTTTGGCAGTTTACTGAGTTGGGCAGTTGCCCCGTTTGTGCTGGGTTTTGCAAAATCTCAAAGTATTCCAAGCATCGAATTTGGTTGGTACTTAGGGGCATTTTGGTTACTTTTGGGCGCACTGATTATCTTTTTTGGACTGCGCCCAGACCCAAGTACCTTAGCTGTCCAAGAAACCAAGGCTGTTTTGGGCGGTGTGGCTCGAGGCTGGGCGGTGTTGCTTAGAATCCCCGAGATACGCCTAGCACTGATTTCGATGGGGCTTGGACAAATGGTGATGGTCAGTTTAATGGTCTTAATGCCACTCCACGCCAAGCACATGGGTCACGAAGAAAGCGCCACGGGTTTAATCTCGGTGCATGTGCTAGGCATGTTTGCCTTTGGTTGGCTGACAGGGCGCTTGGTGGATACTTGGGGTCGTCAAACCGTGATTCAACTGGGGGCGGTCTTGCTGATGCTCTCTGGGTTTACGGCGGTTTTTGCGACTCGCCCGCTCGAGATGGGTTTTAGTTTATTTATTCTTGGACTAGGTTGGAATTTTTGCAGTGTGGCTGGGACAACGCTTTTAACCGACCAACTCGAGGCTCAC
>JAYWHB010000079.1:0-1786 GCA_043777915.1 Deinococcales bacterium | reverse complement strand
TCCATGAAGATGGCACAGTCAAAGGCATGGAACACATCAAAACGATTAAAATACCTTGCTCGGGCTTTGTGAAAACCGAATGGGTCACGGTGGCTTTTGAAAATGGCGCTCAGGGCGTGTTTGTGCTGGGTTGCCCACTCGGAGATTGCCATTTCAACGAAGGTAACTTCATTATTAACGGCAGACTCGAGCAACACACTGGCAGAATGGTCAACCGTAAAATCATTGATGAAGCTGGGCGGGTCGCCGAGCTTTACCTTGGTGTGACTGGCAACAACGATTTCTTTACTCAACTCGAGGATTTCACCAAGTACATCTCAGACATGCCAGCCTTGGTGGTCGCCGCCAAAAAACCACGGGCTGCGGCAGCCAAAAAGGAGTAATCAGATGGAAGAAACTGCTGTGAATTCTAAAATTCTCGAGATAAGCGGCGAATCTGCCTTAGCTGTGCGCCCTGAACTCGAGCAAGTTGGAACTGCCGAAAAGGACTCTCGGGGTGTGGGCTATCTGATGAATTGGGTCAGTTTGATTTTACTTTTTGTGATTTCAATGATTGCCATTGCTTGGTTTGGTCCTTTTAGCGAAGTATAGCCTAGCCTCATCTAAAGTCTGGTTTTTAATCATCTAAAAAGCGTTAAACTAGAGGCAACCATTGATGGTTGCCCTTTTACTTATGGCAAGAATCCCCTTAACAACATCTGAGCCAGCCGAACCTTCCAATGCGATGGATAAGTTGCGTATGAGCCATGTTGAAATTGTTTCGATCAGCCCATATATTCGACTCGAGAAGGGCAATTGGCAAGGCAAGCGTGTACTGGTCAAACGCCTAAAAACATCAATGATGAACAATCCCGATGTGCTTGAACGCTTCGAGCGCGAAGCTGATGTTCTCGAGCGACTTGACCACCCGAATATACCAGCTTTGATTCACCGCGAATCTGGGGTACTGATGCGCCAATACGTCGAAGGCAACACGCTTTATCATTACCTCAACACCGCCACCATAGACACCGCCTCGACTTTACACATTGCGAGAGGTTTATTGTCGGCATTGGTGCATTCGCATGTCCGAGAAATCCTGCACTTAGATGTCAAGCCCGCCAATGTGCTACTTAGCGCCGACCGCCGTGTCCATCTGATTGATTTTGGATGTGCCAAAGACCTGACCTTGGGCAGCATCACCCACCATGAAGCCCGACTTGGCACACCACATTACATGGCACCTGAGCAATTCAAAGGCATCCGCGATGACCAGCGAAGTGATATTTACAGCGTCGGGGCAGTGATGTACGAATGCCTGATGGGACAACCTCCACAACGAGACCCGTTTGCATGGTTATCTGGACGTGGTGCATTACCCAAGCAAATGCCTAAAAATAATCAGTTGGCGGACATCATCTGGAAAGCCATTCAACGCAACCCAGACCACCGATACGATGAAGCCCTTGACATGCTCGAGGCACTAGAAGCGATTGAGGTTTAAGAGGGCTTTGAGGGTTTACTAGCCGATTGTCTCGAGAAACAGAGGGAAGAATGAAACGATTATTGGTTTTCTTGGGTGTGTTTCTATTCGGTTTGGCAGTTTCTCAAGGTGGCTCTCCTCTGCCTGTCGGTGCAACCCTTATCTCGAGCAAAATCATCAACGGAATTACCGAACAAGACCTATGGTACAAAAGCGGCAATTTACGAATTCGCGGGCGGTTGTTTTTGCCAAATGGCACGGCTCGAGTGGCTGGTGTGATTTACAATCACGGTGGGGTTAGTGGCTTATCGAATCTAGCCGCCA
>JAYWHB010000078.1:0-1787 GCA_043777915.1 Deinococcales bacterium | reverse complement strand
CAATCGCGGTGCAAATAGCCAAATTGCGCTGCTTTATCAGTCTGGTGATAGACCAAAAAGAAGACCCGAGCAAACCCAACCGAGGCATCCTGCCACTGCCGAACCTCGAGACCAAATTTGTAGCCGCTAACAGCCTAATGCCACTTGGCGACCAAATGCCGCTTGTACCACCCGAAGTGACCGAACTCGAGACCGAACTCGAAGAAATCCGTCACGAACACTTTAGAGCCAGGAATTTTAACCAGAAAAAAGCCCTGCGCTTAAAAGATGCCACCACCCGCCGCCAAATTGCTAAGTTACTCGAGCAGAGCGGTTACGCCAAAGAATCCGCAAGGCGCATGGCAGCTTTTGACCCGTACAACCAAAACACTTCCGCCCCATTTTTTGACCCACACTGGATGTTTGGACATGGTGGCTTTGATGTGGTTATTGGCAACCCGCCGTATGTGCGCCACGAAAAAATAAAAGACCAAAAACCAGAATTATTAAAAGCCTATGGTAAAAACTTTTTTAGTGGCACAGCCGATTTGTACGTCTACTTTTTTAAGCGCGGCTTGGATATTCTCAATAAAAACGGAATCCTAAGTTATATTTGCAGCAACAAATACTTTAGAAGCGGTTATGGCTTAAATTTACGTCAGCATTTGCTCGAGAAAACCCGAGTTAGACAAATCATAGATTTTGGCGATGCGCCCGTGTTTACCGCCATTGCCTACCCAAGTATTTTAGTAACGCAGAATCAAAAACCAAGTCTGTCCGACACCATGCGGGTACTGTCTTGGAATCAGACCGACGACATAAATAACTTTAGGGAAATTGTCGAAACACAATCTTTTGCGATGCCACAAAATAGTCTAAAACCAGATTCTTGGCGAATCGAACAAGACAACGTACTGCAATTGCTCGAGAAGATAAAAGCGGCTGGAACACCATTAGGCGAATACGTCGGCGGGAGATTTTACTACGGAATTAAGACTGGTTTTAACGAAGCCTTTGTGGTGGACAAAGCAACAAGGGACGACCTCATAAAACAACACGCCTCGAGTGCCGAAGTGCTAAAACCATTTTTACGCGGTAGAGATGTCAAACGCTGGAAAATAGAAAACCCAGAATTATGGCTCATTTTTACCAGACGCGGCATAGACATTAAAAAATACCCAGCCATTAAAAAGCACCTTGAGCAATTTAGAACACAACTCGAGCCAGGCAAAGAAGGCGGACGCAAAGCAGGAAGTTACGAATGGTACGAGATTCAAGACAACATTGCTTACTACAAAGAATTTGAAACACCGAAAATTATTTACCCGAACATCACAGAACAAAATACCTTTTCTTGGGACGACAAGAATTTTTACGCAAACCAAAAAACTTTTATTATTCCAGAAGCCTCAAAATATCTTCTCGGTATTCTCAATTCTCGAGTCGGTTACTACATTTTTGAACACATGATGTCCAAATTGCAAAACGGTTTCTTTGAACCAAGCGCCATCTTCATGAAACATTTCCCCATTCCTACGCCCTCTAGTGCCGTCTCGAGCCTCATCACCAATTTGGTCAATGGTATTCTGCTTGCCACCAGTCAAAGCACCCCGCACGCTCTTTTGGTGGCTTATTTTGAACAAATTATCAACGCACTGGTTTACGAACTTTACTTGCCAGATGTTTTGCATGGTGCAGGGCGTTTTCCTTCGGTGGTGGTTGGTGCAGACCCACCGCCAGAAGTGCTTAGTCTCGAGAATCTGCAAGCGTATTATTTGCGTGTGTATGAACCCAAGCACGAAATCCGT
>JAYWHB010000077.1:0-1787 GCA_043777915.1 Deinococcales bacterium | reverse complement strand
TGCTTCATAGGTGAATTCCTTTCGGTTTGTTTTGACGCAATTACCGTATCGGAATTCACGCTTTTAAGCGCGGGTTAAAAGTTTTGACGTGTACTTAGATTGCGTTTAAGCCACCATTTTTGGCGGCAATTCAATTGGTCAATCAACCGCCTTTTTTTGCAAAATTTGCGGCTACAATTCGGCATCGGGATTTGCCAAATGGTATTTCCGAAATCGAATACAAATACAATTTTACGGCGCGTCCAAGGTGGTTAGGCTGGTTACTCCATCCAATCATGGGGCTGATATTTCGGCTTGAGACCAAAAAAAGACTTGGCGCACTGGCAGCATTTTTTACGTCAAAATCGTAATATGATTTTATGACCACACTCAAAGACCTGCGCCGCCTTGCGGTCAGTCAAACGCTTTTTGCGCCCGATAGCCTCGAGAATGCTCTGGAAAAACTTGGTTTTGTCCAAGCTGACCCGATTCGCGCTCCTGCTCGGGCGCAAGACCTGATTCTTCGCCCTCGAGTCCAGAATTATAAGGCTGGGAGGCTCGAGACACAGTACCCAAAACTGAGTATTGACGAAGATTACTTTGTCAATTACGGTTTTTTGCAACAATCGCTGCGCTCACTTTTTCACCCTCGAGTCCGCGAAAAAACCCTTAAAATCGAAGGTGATGCCCCCGATTTGTTGCCAGCCGTTCTAGAATTTGTGCGTCATAACGGTGCGAGTCACCCAAAAGCCTTAGAAACACACTTTGGAAAAACTCGAGTTGGCAATTACTGGGGCGGCACTTCTAACGCCACCACTCGAGCGCTTGAAGGGCTGCATTACCAAGGGCAGTTGCGGGTTGCTGGGCGCGAAAAAGGCATCAAGGTTTACGAGGCTGTCTCGCACAATTCGCACAATTTAACACCCGAAACTCGAGCCACGGGGATTCTCGAGTTAATTCTTAGAAGTTATGCGCCTCTGCCGCTAAGCAGTTTATTGCAGCTTTGTTCTTTTTCTGGGCTTGGCGCACCAAGTCTTAAACCACTGACCCGCAAACTGGCACAACAACAAGAGACGGTGCTGGTGGACGGAATAAAATGGGTGATGCCGCTTCTCGAGCCAAATGTTGAGCCTCTCGAGACGGTAACGCTGCTTGCACCGTTTGACCCGATTGTTTGGGACAGACGTAGATTTGAGATTCTGCACGGTTGGGAATACCGATTTGAAGCCTACACAAAACCAGAGAAACGCATCCGTGGGTACTATGCCCTACCGATGCTTTATAATACCGAAGTGATTGGTTGGGCGAATATCAATGTTAAAAATGGTTTTGCAGCAGAGCTTGGTTACGTGCATCAGCCCAAAAGCGCGGTTTTTAAGCGGGAATTAAAAGCCGAACTTGAACGCATGGCGGCGTTTCTCGAGGTTAAATTCTGAGCGCTTATGATTTCCTTGATTATATTTTTATTTTTTCAAAACTGATTGCTTGATGCTAGCGGTTGGGTCAAATTATTTTTTAAGTTTAGGTGTATGTTTTTCAGTGCAATTGCTGATAATACCTTGTGTTTCACACGTAGTTTTACCATTGCGAACTTAGACTGAATCAAGGCTTTGATACTGTTAAGTATACCTAACGTTTGTTATGATATTGGCTCATGTTACCGCTCATTGGCATTACCACCTCGCAATTCCGCGACCCAGAATTGAAGCTCGAGCAAACTTGGAACGGCACAAACAATGCCTTTGCCCATGCGATTCGTTTAGCTGGTGGTTTACCCGTTTTGCTGTCTGTAAATCTCGAATTAGCCG
>JAYWHB010000076.1:0-5007 GCA_043777915.1 Deinococcales bacterium | reverse complement strand
TCTTGTACCTCGCCTCGAGTGTGCTGGCAACTTGGCTCAGTACCCGTAAAACCCCAGATATGTTTAGACAAATGATCATTATTCAATTTGTCTTTGCTTTTATTTACCTATCTTTTCCCAGTGGTGTAACGATGTATGGTGTGATTGGCGGCTTTATTGGTGCGTTCCAACAATGGATGATGCTCCAACAAGTCGAAAAACAAGTCGCGGTCAAGGCGGCTGCCATTAACGCCAAAAATGCCGCCGCCGATAAACCAAGCTCGAATAAACCTGTAAAAACGATTAACGCCAAAGCCAAGTAGAGCCTCCAAAGGTCTTAAAATTTTAGAAATTTTCGTCAAACACGTAAATGGAAAAACAGGGCGAACACGGGGGTTCGCCCCTACCTCACGCGTTTTTATGCCATGACCGTAGGGACAGGCGACCATGCCCGTCAGGTGCGCGTTTATGGTCAAGACACCCCTGTGTCTGTCCTGTAACTGAGGATAAAATGGCATTCTTTCGGAGGCTCTAGCCAAGTAAATTTTCACAGCCCTCTGCTTTTTGAGTTAAACTCGAGGGTATGAGGTTCTTCTCGAGGTACTTTTGTTAGCCAAAGCCTTTAGCGCGGCGGTGATTGGAGTCAATGCCATCCCCATCGAAATCGAAGTAGATGTGGCGCATGGCTTGCCCAATTTCACAGTTGTGGGTTTGCCTGATGCTGCTGTTCAAGAAAGCCGTGACCGAGTACGCGCCGCCATCAAAAACAGTGGTTTTCAATTTCCAGCTTCTCGGATTACGGTTAATCTTGCCCCTGCTGATGTCCGCAAAGAAGGCTCGAGTTTTGATTTACCGATTGCACTGGCATTACTGGCTGCCCAAGGGCATTTACCGCTCGAGGTACTGAACCAATTTTTTATTGCGGGAGAATTGGCACTCGACGGCACGGTTCGCCCTGTCTCGAGTGCGATTAACATTGCGCTTTGTGCGCTGCAACAAAAACGCAGCCATGTGATGCTGCCGCCAGCCAATGCAGGTGAGGCGGCGGTGCTGGATGGGCTTGAGGTCTTTGCACCACTGAATCTGCTCGAGGCAGTCCAGCACTTATCGGGTAAGCAATTACTGAATGCTAGTGCCGCCGAGGTGCTTGCGCCAGACACCAACAGTTTACTCGATATGTCGGATATTAAAGCCCAAGCTCAGGCTCGGCGGGCGCTCGAGATTGCTGTGGCTGGACATCATAATTTGTTGTTGATTGGACCTCCGGGCAGTGGCAAAACCATGATTGCCCGCCGTGCGATTGGGTTATGTCCGCCACTATCGAACACCGAAGCCCTCGAGACCACCAGAATTCACTCGGCGGCTGGTCGGATGCCCAAGGGACTGCTGCGAACCGCCCCTTTTAGGTCGCCGCATCATAGTATTTCGGATGCTGGTTTAATCGGTGGTGGGACAATTCCACGCCCCGGCGAAGTTAGTTTAGCGCATCATGGCATCCTCTTTTTGGATGAATTCCCAGAGTTTTCCCGCGATGCACTCGAGGCACTACGTCAACCACTAGAAGACCGCGAAATCACAATTTCTCGCGCTCGAGCCAGTGTGACTTTTCCGGCTGCTTTTCAGTTAATTGCTGCCATGAATCCAAGCCCAAGTGGAGAATGGCGCGATTCTGCCGACCCAGCGCAGCGCAGGTACTTGGCTAAAATCTCTGGACCGCTTTTGGACCGCATAGATTTGGTGGTTTCGGTACAAAAACTCAGTCCAGACGAACTGACCAAAACAACCGAATCCGAATCTACGGCGGCTGTACGAACCAGAGTTTGGGCGGCTCGAGAACAAATGCAAAGCCGCCAAGCCACCGCCAATGCGTTTTTACAAGGTGCAAAACTGCGAAAACACGCCCAGCTTGGGGCTGCCCCAGAAAACTTTATCAAAGCTGTAGCCAAACAAATGGGCTTATCTGGGCGTGGTTATGACCGTTTGCTTCGGGTGGCAAGAACCATTGCCGATTTAGGCGGCGCGGAATCTATTCTCGAGCCTCATCTGGCAGAAGCGGTATCATACCGACAACGGGATTGGTGAGTTGAATGGAATTACTGGTTCAAACTTTTCTGAATGGCTTATTGCAAAGTGGCATTTATGCGCTGGTGGCAACTGGACTAGCCCTAGCCGTCGGCGTGGTGGGCATCGTCAATTTTGCCCACGGCGAATTTTTAATGGTTGGTGCATTTATCAGTTATGCACTTTTAACCGTACTGGGCATAGACCCGATTTTAGGTTTTTTTATCGTCACAGCCATCATGTTTGCCTTTGGCGCGTTTATTTACCGCACAACTTTACGCCATGTCTTAAAAGCCCCAGAACTCAACCAAATGCTGCTGACTTTTGGCATTGGGATTGTCCTAACCAATCTGGCATTACAAATTTATGGCAGCACCCCACGTACCTTAAATCTCGAGTACCAAGGCTCGAGTTTGCAATTGTTTGGACTAAGCATTGGCTATGCCAGAGGCGCGTCTTTTTTACTGGCTGCCCTGATTATGGTTGCGCTGTACACCATGCTTTCTAAAACCCGTACTGGTAAGAGTATGCAAGCCATCGCTCAGAACCGCACCGGGGCAGTGCTGATTGGACTCGAGGTGGATAAACTGTATTTGATTGCATTTGGCATCTCGAGTGCCTTGGCGGGCATGGCTGGAGTGATGGTCAGTGTGCTTTTATATGCCAGTCCGTATGTGGGTCTGGTCTATACCCTGAAAGCCTTTGCAGTGATTGTTATGGCTGGACTGGGCAATCTGCGCGGCGTTATTCCTGCGGCTGTGGTGCTTGGCTTAGCCGAAAGCTATGTGCAGACCTATGCCCCAGACGGTGGCGGTTGGGCGGAAGCAGTCTTCTTTGCCCTGATTTTTGCCACCCTGATTTGGCGCTCTTGGCGCGGCGTTTCTTAGGATTCGTAGCCCATGGCGCGGATGCTGCTTAAACTCAGTTCCTCTTCGCGTTTTGGGGTACGGCGCTGGTCTAAATGCCAACCTTGTGGCAAGCGCGGGGCTTCTCGGAGTTTTCCAGCCAGACGCTTACGCAACAAATCCAGTTTGGCAAGGTTCTCGAGCAGTAAGCCAGCGTCATTGCGTGGAATACGGATTTCGCGTCCGTCGCGGGTGTGACCAATGTCTGGGATTCCAGCGTACTCGAGGGTGATGGTTTTGGTCTTGGTAGCTCGAGCCAAGACCCATTCAAGCCAATCAAATTCGCACTGCTGCATGGATAAGTGCCGGTCGCGCAGTCCTTCGGTCTCCATACGCGGGGCGCTGGTGTGAATCTCGAGAACTGATTCAAGTGGCAGGGAATCCATGTACTTTTCGGCATTTTCGCCTCGGTGGGCAGCACTGACTCTGGCATGGGCAATATCGAGCAAAAATGGGGCTTCGGTCATTTCTATGGCGGCGGTTATCCAAGCTGGGTCGGAAATAAAACTCGGGCGTTCAGACCAAGCATAGTGTGCCACATTCTCGAGGGCAACTTCCAAACCAGTTTCTTGGTGCAAAATTTCTATGTTGGTGGCAATTCGTTCTAAAGCCGCGCCGGGTGTGAGGTTTGGCATGTCTTCGGGTTGTAAATCCAAGTGAACCGATAAATACGGGGTATTGCTGGTGCTAATCCAGCTTTTTAATCGGTCAAAATTGGGCAGGTCGCTCATACCAACCCGCCAATGGTCGCCACAACCATGCAGCAACACAGGGCGCAGGCTTCGGGCGCTAATCAGTTGGGTGTCCATCTCGCGCTCGAGTGCAACTTTGACATAATCCAATGGTGGATTGATTTTGCGTAACAAACTACGAAGGGCGCTTGAGTCATTGGCAGCGAGGCTAATCATATTTATCTCCGATACTACTTTGAGTTATTTACACATTATACTCGACAGAGTAAGTTGTGTGAGAAATCATTAAATTGGTGGTAACTTAGGGTATGGCAATCCCAACCTTACACATCAATCCGCAACTCGAAGCGAACATTCAAAATGGTCATCCGTGGGTTTACCACAATCATTTGCCACGTCATGATTTAGAGACTGGCGAATGGGTAAAAGTCCAAGCGGGTCGCGCCAGCGCTTATGGCTTGTACGATGACAACAGCACCATTGCGATTCGGCTTTTTGGACGCGAAGAACCAAGCAGTGCCATGATTGCCCAAAAAGTCTACAGCGCCCTCGAGTGGCGCAAAGAGATTTTTGACACAAGCACCAATGCCTACCGCTTAATCAGTGGCGAGAACGATTTTCTGCCCGGCATCACGGTGGATAAGTACGAGCGTTATGCAGTGCTGCAAACCTATGCCGACTGTCTCGAGACAATTGTGCCAGATGTGGTCAAAGCCCTAAGCAAAAGCGGCTTAAAAGGAATTCTGCGGCGTGATGAGGATAAAGAACTGACAGCACTATGGGGTTCGTTGCCACCGCCCGAACTGACGATTCTCGAGAATGGCTTAAAGATAATTGCTAACCTTTACGACGGTCAAAAGACAGGTTTATTTCTTGACCACCGTGACAACCGTGCTGCCCTCGAGAAATTATCAAAAGATAAAACCGTGCTGAATTTATTTGCTTACACAGGTGCGTTTAGTTTGTACGCTGCAAGGGGCGGCGCAAACCAGATTACCAGTGTTGATATTGCCTCAGCCGCGATGCGCGATGCCGCCAGAAACTTTGATTTGAACGGTTTTGATTCCACCAAGCACGAATTCTTGACAGCTGATTGTTTTAAGTTACTCGAGCAGTTTGTCCAAGAAGGTAAGCAATTTGACTTGGTGATTCTCGACCCGCCAAGTTTAGCTAAGAGTAAAGACAACCGCTATGCCGCCGCCAGAGCCTATAAAAAACTCAATGCCTTAGCCATCAAATGCACTCGAGCAGGAGGCTTACTGGCGACTGCCAGTTGTACCAGTCAAATTTCGCCCGAGGTGTTTAAGGAAATTATTCTCGAGTCCGCCAGCGATTGCAAACGCCAATTGCAAATTGTCCAAGAAAACGGA
>JAYWHB010000075.1:0-5008 GCA_043777915.1 Deinococcales bacterium | reverse complement strand
TCGGCTTTTGATGAATTTATTGTTGCTCAGAGCAGGTTTTCCACCTGTGCTAATCCCAATAACTGAGCGTGGACGGTACTATGATGCCCTCGAGACGGCGAATTCAGGGGATTTCGGGATGTTTGATGCTTTTATTGCCGAACAAGTTGTGCAATCTTTGCAGCAGTTACTCGAGGTCGTAGAATGAAGGTTGTTAAATGAACATGTTAATCGTCACTTGCCCAGATTGCTATGAAGAACTCGAGATTTCTGTCACCGACTGGAAAGAGTTTCAAGTCGGTGACATCTTGGGTTGTAATTCCTGCGGTGCAGAACTTGAAGTTACCAGTCTCGAGCCACCCGAGTTTGAGCCGCTAGGCTATAGCACCGAATGCCCAAAATGCGGTAGTTTCTTGGCGCTTGGGGAACTTGAACTCGGCACAGGACAAGTCACTTGTCCAGACTGCCAGTTTTCCTTTGCGCTCGAAGATAATTAGAATACAGTGTAGTGTTAAGGAGTACACAATGGCAAAAATTAAGTTTGAAAACCCCGAATCTGGTGCAATCATCGAACTCGACAACCCCGAACTGGGTGAAATTGTCATAGACGACGAAACTGGCGCAGAATTTGAAGTCGTCAGTCTCGAGCCACCTCGCCTTGAAGCCGCCCCACAAGAGGGCGAGGATTGGGGAGAATGAAGCTATGAGCTATGAGCTTTGAGGTTTTTAGCCCATAGCCCATAGCTCATAGCCCTTACCTATGGCTGACCTTGCGCTTATTTATGATCGTGTCCGTGAGGACGAAAAAATGTTGTTCGCGGCACTCGATGGTCTTGGAGTGGCTTACGATAAAGTCTATGCTCCGCACCTGAGTTTTGACTTTCACGGCGATGCCCCAAAATGGAAAGTCGTGATTGAACGTTGTGTTTCGCAGTCCCGAGGTTATGCAATTGCTGCCAGTCTCGAGGCTTGGGGGGTGGAAGTCGTCAATCCGAGTATTGTGATTGCCAATTGCGGCGATAAACTTGTGACTAATGCGTTACTGGCAAAACACAAGATTCCTACGCCACGCACCCAAGTGGCATTTGACACCGAAAAAACTTTAGAAGTCATCGAAGAAATGGGCTATCCCGTAATCATGAAACCACCAGTCGGTTCATGGGGACGCTTACTGTCTAAAATCAATGACCGTGACGCTGCTGAATCTATTCTCGAGCATAAAGAAGTCTTGGGTGGCTATCAACACCAGATTTTTTACATGCAGCAAATTATTGATAAACCGATGCGTGACATTCGGGCGTTTGTGGCTTCTGGCAAGTGCATTGCTGCCATATACCGCAACAGTTCGCACTGGATTACCAACACCGCCCGAGGTGGCAAAGCCGAGAACTGCGAAGTCACCCCAGAACTGGCGAGTCTTGCCGAACGCAGCGCTGTGGCGGTTGGTGGAGCAGTAGTGGCAGTAGATTTGGTCGAAGACCCTGAGCGCGGCTTATTGGTGATTGAAGTCAATCACACCATGGAATTTAAGAACAGTGTGACCACCACTGGTGTGAACATTCCACAAAAAATTGCCGAGTACGCCATCTCAAAACTCTAAAAAATACATCATTGGAAGCTCGAGACCATCTCGGGCTTCTTTTTCATTGTACGCTGTCTTATTCATGGAACAACGCGAAATCAAAGAAATTCTAAATGCTAAAACCCAAGCTCAACTCGAAGGTGTACGTGTGGCACTGGCAACCGTGGTGCGGGTGCGTGGCAGTGCCTACCGCCGCGAAGGGGCAAAAATGCTGATTCGTGAGGATGGCGATTACGTTTGTATGCTGTCTGGCGGGTGCTTGGAAGCGGAAGTGGTTGAGGTGGCTCGAGAACAAATTGCTCTGGGTGCGCCTAAAGTCGTGTCCTATGATTTATCTGAAGATGCGATGTGGGGCTTGGGCATTGGTTGCGGTGGCAGCGTAGATATTTTAATCGAACCGCTCGAGAATAACGCACTGCTGGAGATTTGGCTTGCGATTCTCGAGCGTGGCGACTTGGCAGTTTCGGCGGTTGGCTTAGACGGGGCTGGTTTTCAAAGGGTAATTGTACATTCAGATGCGCGTCTCGAGGGCATCACCGACCCTGTGATTATGCAAGCGATTCGCAGCCTTGGACTCGAGCAAATGAATTCTTTGTATCCTCGAGCCGAAACAAAATCTATTGAAACCTTGCGCCACACCTCAGATTGGTTTTTTGATACCAGCAGTCCAGCCCCAGAACTCCTCATTTTTGGAGCGGGTCATGATGCCATTCCGCTTGCCAAACAAGCTGTGGCTTTGGGTTGGACAGTCCAGATTGTGGATGCTCGAGCCATGTTTTTGAATGCTGAACGTTTTCCAAATTGCGATTTGGTCTTGGCTCATACCGAAGAATTTGAGACCAAACTCAACGTTGGCAAGCGCACTTTTGCAATGCTGATGAATCATCACTTGGAACGTGACACGGCTAGTCTAGCGTGGATTCTAGGTCAAGATGTGCCTTATATCGGGGTGCTGGGTCCAAAAGAACGGTTTTTGAAAATGAACTCGGGTAAGACTGGTCAGCAGGTGCGGAATCCTGTCGGGGTGGACATTGGCGCAGAAAGCCCAGATGAGGTTGCTTTAGCGGTAATGGCAGAACTGATTGCCGTGCGGCGCGGCTTTAAGGGTGGGTTATTAAATGGGCGTAAAGGGCGAATCCATGACCCAATTTAATCTCAAGTCGGCGCTTTCTCGTTTTGGGCATACTCGTTTTCGGGCTGGACAAGAAGCGGTTTTAACCCATCTGCTCGAGTCTAAACGGGCTTTGGCGGTCTTTCCAACGGGTGGCGGAAAATCCTTGTGTTATCAGTTGCCTTCGGTGTTGCTCGAGGGTATTACTTTGGTGGTTTCGCCTTTAATTGCCCTGATGCGTGAACAAGTGCAAACCCTGCAAGCCTTGGGGATTCCAGCCGCACGGCTCGACTCGAGTTTAGAGCGTGAAGAGTTATTTAGGGTCAATGCTGCTGTTCGCAACGGCGAATCTTTAATTGTTTATGTTTCGCCGGAACGTTTTAACAACGAACAATTCTATGCCCTGATAAAATCCGCCAAAATTGCCTTGTTTGCCCTCGATGAAGCCCATTGTGTTTCACAGTGGGGACATAATTTCCGACCAGATTATCTCAAATTGGCTCGAGTGGCGGCAGATATTGGCGCAGAACGTATTTTGGCACTGACCGCCACAGCCACGCCAAGTGTGGTGCAAGATATTTGTCAAGCCTTTGAGATTCCGCAATCTGCGGCAGTGATTTCTGGGTTTCGCCGTGAGAATTTGCAACTTCTTGCCAAGCCCACAGCCCTAAAATCTCGAGATGCGGCATTGCTCGAGGTGCTTCGACAAAACATTGGTACGAGTATTGTTTACACAACCTTGCAACGCGATGCCGAACGGGTGGCGGATTTTTTAGTGGCTTCTGGGATTCAAGCTAGGGCGTACCATGCTGGCTTGTCCGAGGAAGTAAAACCCGAAGTCCAAGACTGGTGGATGACCACGCCCAACGCAATTGTTGTGGCAACCATTGCCTTTGGCATGGGCATAGATAAAGCCAATGTGCGTGGTGTCTACCACTATCAGTTACCCAAGAGTCTCGAGGGATACGCCCAAGAAATCGGACGGGCTGGGCGTGATGGTTTGCCAGCCAAAGCAATGATTTTTGGCAGTTTAGAAGATTCTGCGGTTCTCGAACAGTTTATTTATGGTGATACGCCGTCTCGAGATGCCTTGTCGCGTCTTGTGCGCTTCTTTGCGGTACAAGCAGAGGAAATGTTGGTAAGTCTAAGTCTTTATAATTTATCTCTCGAGACCGATTTGCGCCCTCTGGTGTTACGCACGGCGATTACTTACCTTGAACTCGAGAATGTGCTGCACCAAGGCACGCCTCAATACGACACTTACGCCTTAAAATTTCTAGTTCAACGCCAAACTATTTTAGAACGCTTTACAGGTGAACGCCGAACATTCTTAGAAAATGTGCTTCGTCACGGTAAAATGGGACGCGACTGGCTAACCCTCGAGCCGCGAGTTGTGTCTGAGCAAATCGAACAGCCACGCGAACGAATTGTTACGGCACTCAATTACTTATCCGAACAAAAACTGGTGGAATTAAAAGTCAGTAATGTCATGAATCAATACACTCGCCCAAACGAGATTGTCAATCCAAACGAACTTGTTAATCTTCTCGAGCAGCGTTTTGCAATGCGTGAAAAAGCCGATTTAGAACGCCTCAACAACATCCCGCAATTCTTAGAGAACAACCATTGTTACCCCGATGCGCTTGCCAATTACTTTGGTGATATTGGCAGCCAGCCATGTGGAAAATGCAGTGTCTGCCTCGGTCAAAGCGTGAAACTGCCATCTGCCCAACCCGAGCCGAATTTAGACCACATTCTCGAGCCTCGAGTGATGAACACCTTGATAGAAATGTATCCCGATGCCCTAAGTGAACCGCGCCAGCTTGCCCGATTTTTATGCGGTATGACCAGCCCAAAAACCACTCGAGCCAAACTTGGTAAACACATGCTTTTTGGAAGTTGCCAAGCGGCAACATTCCCTCGAGTGCTTGCTTGGTGCAAAAAAATGTAAGAATGTGAAACTGTGCTGCGACCAGCTTTTATTTATCGAAACTCACGGTATGAATTGACGCATTTAGAGCCATTCACACATACTTATGTTGTTGTTGCAAATGAAAAAAATTCAGAATGTCAGTATGTTGTTCATGTTGAGTTTACCATCCATTGTTTTACAAGCACCATGAAAATTACTGATGACCCAAGCCTGTTTTATAGTCAAGATCGTGATGGTACAAATAGGGTTTTTCAGCTTCGACGATGGGCTTTTTCGCACCAGTTAAAACCGATTATTCAAAACTTACTAGTACCAATAACGCTTAAAGAGTAATTCAAACATCACGCTTGAAACCCCGAAATTTCCACTTAAAAGCCTTCGCCATAGTCGCATTAAAATACGT
>JAYWHB010000074.1:0-1788 GCA_043777915.1 Deinococcales bacterium | reverse complement strand
AATAAAAAGTAACCCAACCCCAGTTCCTAAGTTTCCACTCGAGCCAGCAATGCTTAGAATCACGCCCAGAATCGGTCCAATACACGGGGTCCAACCCGCACCGAACGCCGCCCCCAATGCCACCAAGCCAAATTTAGAGGCTGTGCCAAGGTCGGCACGGTATTCTTGGTTCAAAAACGGCACACGGTCTTTAATTAAAAAAATTACGCCAAAAATCATGATTAAAGCGCCTCCAATCTGACCGAGTAAATCCTTATTCTGACGCATTAAACTGCCCAAAGCACTCGCGCCAGCCCCAAAAGAAATAAAGACAATTGTAAAACCAAGTACAAAAAGCAGTGCGCCAACAATTGGTTTTTTACCTGTGCCACCACCCAAGACAGCCAAGTAACTCGGCACAAGCGGTAAAACACAAGGCGACAAAAACGAAATTAAACCCGCCAGAAACGCGGCGAACACCCCCGGCGGAATGGTTTCGCTGCTGCTTTGGGCTAAGCCACTCGAGGAAAGTAAAAACAACACCAGAACAAAAAACTTCATGATTGTATTTTAACGACTTTAGATGTGCTAAATCTTGGGCAAACTGGCTCGAGTGCAGAAGTCTTGGCTTAGATTAAGTAAGACTTAGCGAATATACGGAGACTTGAAAAATAAATACCAGTCTTTGTCTAATTCATAAAATGCAGGAGAACGAGGTCTACTTGCATTTTGTATTTTTGTCAAATCAAAAACCAGATTATCGGGACTTGATTTTCTGTAAAATGCTAAACCATTTGCGTATTCATACGTTGGATTCCACGCATCAAAGTAAAACTCTAATCTACAATCTTTTTCATATTGCGATAAGCCTTCAATTGCCGAAATTCCAAGCAACTCCATTTTTGATTGAATTACTCTAAACTTTGCGTCACCCTTTATAAAGTTACTAATCAAGTATCCTTCAATCAGTGAGGCTTGACAAACTTTCTGACGTTCCATTTGTTCGGCAAGTTGAACAAATTCGGTTTTATGTTGCACAAACTTCTTCACCATAGATTCAGTAGAGATACCTTGTTTTTTCTGACCTCCAAATACAAAAAGAAATCCAAGTACCCCAAGCACAATGACAAGCAACCACCATTTGTATTTCATATTTCCTTAAACTCGGTCATAAGTTCGCACAGTTTTCCAATATCTATTATCGTGACAATTCGCATCTCGAGTCCTTTTGCCACGTCTTAGTGTAGCACCAGCTTAAGAATCCCGCTTAAAAGATGCTACAGTCTGGGTGTGAGTTGGCTTCAGCGCTTAAAAGACGGTCTTTCTAAAACCCGCACAGCAATTAACCAAATGGCAGGTCCACTCGGGGCGATTGAAATTGTATCTGAGAAGCCCGATTTGACCACGCTCGAGGATTTAGAATTTGCTCTGATTGGCGCAGACGTTGGCGCAAAATACGCCACCGAAATTCTAAACGATGTCCGCGAATACATGAAACAGAGCGGTAAACGCGACCTGCGTGAAGCGCTGGCTCAAGCCCTAGCCATTCAACTCGAGCCAGACGCATTTCGGGCAAAACTTCGCCAAGCTGGTTTTACCCCAGATGCTAAAAAAAGCACCGTAGAACTAAAAGGCAAAGTGATTTTGATGATTGGGGTCAATGGTGTCGGTAAAACCACCACCATTGCTAAACTCGGGCAGTATTACACTTCTAAAAATAAAAGCGTGATGTTTGCGGCTGGTGATACGTTCAGGGCGGCGGCTGGAACGCAATTGGGCGTTTGGGGTGAACGGCTTGGGATTGGTGTG
>JAYWHB010000073.1:0-1791 GCA_043777915.1 Deinococcales bacterium | reverse complement strand
TGTTACCTGCTGGAGTGAATCTTATTAAATTTAGGAAAGACTTGCAGGACACGCTAAATCTCGGAGTTAAAGCAGCCTAAAACATTCCGAACTATTGGTAACACAAAACCTTAATTAACTATTTGGCTTTTCATCAATTCTCGAGCCACGCTTTGGTCAGTGCAGCTTGGCATTCCCCAATCGGGCTGATAGGCAAACAAAGTTTCTAAAGTCTGGCTACCAAATTGGTCATTGAGAATTTCAAAGTGTTTACTCGAGATAAAAGCTGGGTGAGGCTGCCCGCAAGCATGACAAAGCCGCAGAATTTCTTTACGCAGCGTGATTAAATAATTGGCAAGCCGAGCGCTTTTATCGGTCGGGTCAAGTCCTCGAATCAGCCACTTATCTTGGGTTGCCACGCCTGTTGGACAGTGGTTGGTGTGGCATTTTTGAGCCTGGATACAGCCAATGGCGAGCATGGCTTCACGAGCCACGTTAATCATGTCGCAACCTAAGCCAAAAGCAAACAGCGCATCTTCGGGGAAACCCAGTTTTCCACTGCCAATAAAGACAATCTGTTGCTGCATTCCGAGCTTGGCGAATTCGCCATAAACCCTCGAGAAACCCATCTTAAACGGCAAACTCACATGGTCAGTAAATGCCAAAGGCGCAGCGCCCGTGCCGCCCTCGCCACCATCTATGGTAATAAAATCAGGTCCCTCTTTACGCGCCAACATTCGCTGTGCCAACAACTGCCAGAACTCGAGGTCGCCAACGGCACTTTTAATGCCCACGGGTAAACCTGTTTGGCTGCTTAGCAACTCGAGAAAATCTATTAGCCCGTCCACACTGTTAAAAGCACTGTGGTGACTGGGCGAAATACAGTCCTTGCCAATTGGCACGCCCCTTGCCTCGGCAATTTCAGCACTGACTTTATGGGCGGGCAGTACCCCGCCAAGCCCCGGTTTTGCGCCTTGGCTTAACTTAATTTCGATGGCTTTGACGGGTGCGTTTTGGACTGACTCGAGAAATTTTTCTAAACTAAAACTGCCATCTGGGTTACGGCAACCAAAATACCCTGTGCCAATTTGCCAAATTAAATCACCACCGCTTTTGTGATACCTCGAGATACCGCCCTCCCCCGTGCTTTGCAGCACTCCAGCAATTTTTACACCACGGTTTAAGGCTTCAATTGCTGGGGCAGATAAACTGCCAAAACTCATTCCAGAAACACCCACCACACTGCTCGGGCGAAAGGCTTTGGGGCGATTGTGGTATGCACCCATGACCTTAGCGCAAGGAAGACTGTAATTTGGGTCGTGCGACTCGGGAAGCGGAAAAACACTGTGCTTAATAATTAAGTAGTTTGGGCTTAACTCGAGGTCGTTGTCCGTGCCAAAGCCAAAGTAATTGTTTTGTTTTTTGGCACTGGCATAGACCCAAGAACGCTGGTCTCGAGTAAACGGACGCTCGGCATTATTGGCGCTAATGATGTACTGTCGCAGTTCTGGACCCAGCATCTCGAGGGCATAGCGCAGCCAGCCCAGCACTGGGAAATTTCGACGAATCGCATGTTTGGTCTGACGATAATCCACAATGGCTACAACAACTAAAATCACCACAATTAACGCAAGCCAGAACATATGCCCCCTTAAGTCTCGAGAAACGGATTTTGAATCCTCACACCAGAAACTACGGTTCGATCAAGACCTTGCCTGTGCTTGCCCTCGAGAGAACAAATTCAAAGGCTTTTCCAGCTTCTTCTAAACTAAAAACCTGACCAATTTGCGGTTTGACTTTGCCACTCTCGAG
>JAYWHB010000072.1:0-1791 GCA_043777915.1 Deinococcales bacterium | reverse complement strand
TGACGGTTTCGCGTACCGACCCAACTGCCGCCGCCAGTTCATCGTGGGTGGCATAGACTTGACATTGACCATCGGCATTGGTACTTCCTAGGGCAGTCTCGGACATTTCTAAGAGGGCGGCAGCAATTCTCGAGCGCAGACGCTTGGTGGCAAGTCTTAAGATACTGATGTATGTACCGTTCAGCGCTTCGGCTAGGTTAGCAGTCAGGCTCAGGGCAATCTCTGGGGTGATCAGTTTTAGGTTAAACATTTCAACAATGCTTTCGGTGACACTTTCGGCAAAATGGTATCGCTCGAGTCCAGCCAAGGCTTCTTCGCCAAAAAATTGTCCGGGCTTGATGTAGCGCAAAGTTAGACTGTTGCCTTCGTCGTCCATTGTATGAAGTCGAACCAAGCCACTTTTGACACGGTAAACCATTTCGGCTCTGCCAGGGTAAAGGATGATTGCTCCAGCGCGGTATTGAATGGTATCCATGGTACTCCGTTGGATTGGGCGTTCAAGAATTGTGGTCATGAGAACTCCTTGATGTGCTTAGAGGTAACGCCATTGTCTGCGTAAAGAAAACGCCATTATCGGCGTAAAGAAAGTGTTTTTCTTACAACTGAGTGTATGAATTTGCAGATGAATATGCAAACAAAAATGTTTTCTTATTCACAAGATAATTTGCATCAATCTCACAATCAACTTGTGAATAACGATGTTTTTGAAAAAGTAATCTTTGCTACAAAATTTATCAATTCTTTAACAAGCCGACTCGGTAAAGAGAAACGCCTTCGGGTTATACATCAAGCAAAAAACTCATCTGGCAGACGTTTTTTTGCGAATTGTAAGAAAAGTATCTTTTCGATAGTAAAGTACGATTGAATTCGTCAATAACGACAAAAACTATTCAAAAGTCAGCTTTATTGCTCAAAATTTGTATCCCAAGCTACACTAAACGCGATTCTGCCCAAATCCGAAAATTCTCGAGCATTTTTAAGCCCACTGCCTGAGATTTCTCGGGGTGAAACTGAGTTGCATGAAGACAGCCACTCGAGACCACACTCACAAATGGCAAACCATAATCTGTAATCGCACCAACCGCCACTGCCTCGGCTGGCACATAGTACGAATGCACAAAATAGGCAAACGCATCCGCCCCCAAACCCAACAACAACGGACTATTGCCCACAGCCTGCAACTTATTCCACTGCATCTGCGGCACTGGCAAACCTTTGGGAAAACGCTTCAAATGACCTTCGAGTAAACCAAGCCCCGCAATTGCCGATTCTTCGCTGCCCTGATACAAAATTTGCATTCCCACACAGATTCCCAAAAATGCCTTGTTGGAAGCAATATGCGCCCGCAAGACCGCTTCAAAACCCGAAGCGCTAAACGCCTCCATCACCTGACGAAAATGACCCTGCCCGGGCAGTACCAAGGCATCAGCATCGAGAGCATCCTGCGGGTTGCTCGAGACCACAAGTGTATGACCAGCACTATTAAAGCCAGCCGCCTCGAGTGCCTTGGCTGCACTGTGTAAATTCCCAGAGCCGTAATCAATCAGCAGTGTCTTCACAACTTAAGAGTATACTTTTTAGAACATGACAACCAAATACCGAGCTTGTAATTTGTGCGAAGCCATCTGTGGACTCGAGATTGAACTCGAGGGGCATGTCGTCAAAAGTATTCGCGGCGACCAAAACGACCCTTTTTCTAAAGGTCATATTTGCCCAAAAGCCACCGCCCTAGCCGACATGAACACCGACCCAAACAGGCTTCGTACCCCAGTGAGGCGCACAAGCACAGGT
>JAYWHB010000071.1:0-1793 GCA_043777915.1 Deinococcales bacterium | reverse complement strand
CGTTTGAATTCAAATGATAATAGAGGATGGTCGCCCTCATTGTCAAATCAGGTTTCCTGCTCGAGCCGAGCGCGTCCAATCATCTCGAGGGCAGTTTCTTGTTTTGATCGCCAAACTATAAACCCTACAAATCTGGCTCTAATTTCACCAACACAACCTCGAGAACCCTAGGACCATGAACGCCTTCTACCCGGCTCAGTTCAATATCCGATGTGGCGCTGGGTCCTGAAATAAAAGTAATTGGTTGTCCAGCAGCTACACTCGAGTGTAGTCTCGAGATGGCACTCGGTAAGTTATCCACAATATCTTGTTCAAAAACAATGCAAATATGAATATCTGGAATAAGCGTTAAAGCCCGTCTGCCTTGGGCTGTGCTATGGTCAAGTACAATCGTGCCAGTCTCGGCAATGGCAAGTTTTGAACCTGTGACTACCGCTTGGGCTTGCTCGAGTTCTCGTGGCTCGAGGTTTAAGTGGTCTATAATTTTCTCTACGGAGTTCGGCAACCAAGTTTCTGGGAGGTCGTGCGGCATAGCTATTTTTGTGATTTGTAAGCGCTCGAGAATTTCTTGTACGGTCTTTGGAATATCTTTAGTAATATGAACTCGAGCGCGGTAATCCGAGATGCGTTCCTCGAGTAAATGCAGGAGGTTTTGTTGATTGGTCTCGAGTCGGTAATTTCTTGGAATAGTTATGGTTTCTCGAGGTGCGCCAAGTGCATTTTTGATGGTGCTGAGCATGGTTTCACGGCTCATGATTTACCTTTGTTTTCACGCCACCAGTCTCTAAAGGCTTGTTTGGGAACACTCGGTAAGTCACGGCTGTTTGTCCACCCCGCCATAATGCCCAGTAAATTCGAGATTTTATTGTTTTTAACCAGTGGCAACTGTCCAACTCGAGCCGCTTTTTGTGCCAGTTCATAGCGTTTCACATCCATAAATACCCACGCCATGCTTTTAAGGGCAGCCCCCTCGAGATTAAAGAATCCTGTTTTTTGTTCCACCACTTGTCCGCGTAAGTAAACCAGTATTTCTGGGATATTGATTTTGACAGGACAAACTTCGTAGCACGCACCACACAGACTCGAGGCAAACGGTAAAGATTGTGCATGGTCTGTTTCAAAACCAATCAGTTGTGGCGTAAGAATCGCACCAATTGGACCGGGGTAAACACTGCCATACGCATGTCCGCCAGCCCGCTCATAGACAGGGCAGACATTCAGACATGCCGAGCAACGAATACAGTGCAATGCTTGCCGTCCGACTTCATCCGCTAAAACTTTGGTTCGTCCGTTATCGAGCAGTACCAAATGAAATTCTTTTGGACCATCGCTCTGATGAACGCCTGTCCAAAGACTGGTGTAGGGGTTCATCCGTTCGGCGGTGGATGACCTAGGCAGGAGTTGCAACATCACCTCGAGATCACGCAGTTCGGGCAGGACTTTTTCGATGCCCATGATGCTGATAAGGACTTTCGGTAGGGTCAAGCACATTCGTCCATTGCCTTCGGATTCGACCACACCAACCGTGCCTGTTTCGGCAATCGCAAAGTTTGCGCCTGAAATCGCTATGGGGACAGTTAAAAACTTCTCTCTCAAGTATCGCCGTGCCACTTCTGCCAAAGCCCTTGGTTCATCGGTTAAATCTTCTGGGGCAATATTGAAGGATTTTAAGAACAATTCCCGAATCTCAGCGCGGTTTTTATGAATGGCTGGCACAAGAATATGACTTGGATGGTCGTGAGCAAGTTGTACAATCAGTTCGGCTAAATCGGTTTCAATTGCCGTAATGCCAT
>JAYWHB010000070.1:0-1794 GCA_043777915.1 Deinococcales bacterium | reverse complement strand
CAGACAATTGTGGTAGAAGCAAAAAATACGATTTTTGTTAAAAAAATAAAACATTGTGTTAGCATCGAGTAGCATGTAATGTGCCGCCACAGTTTTTTAGGAGGAAACTATGAAAATAAGGTCACTCGGTCACTCAGTCACTCAGTCACTCGGTCACTCATAGGTATTGGGATGACTGCCTTGCTGATGTCAAGTTGCAATAATTCGCCTAGTCAGAATGGTCTTTTTCAACAAGCCAAACCAGTAAAAGCAATCGCAGCCGAAGCACTAGCACTCACTCAAGCTATTCGCTCTGGTTTACGAATTCAAACTGCTCAGACATTAGAAACAAATCACCTTCGGACTCAAGACTTGCTAGGCAATGCTTACGGCGATATTATTTTCACAACTTCTGCTGTCATCAATGACCCACTAAGTTACGCAATAACCATCAAGAATAAAGACTGGTCAAACATAGATGACCCCGCTCAATCCACAATTATTGTCGGCGCTTCTACGGCTCGTAGCATCTTACTTTATCGGGCAAATCACCAAATGTTAATCAGCGAAATTGGCAAAACCGTTGCTGCACTTGGTGGAGTTAATCAGGTTGGACAACTCGTTTCCGTAAATGGAGTAGACACCATTTGGATTTTAGCTAAAAACGGTATATATTGGAGTGTCGAAAATCAACTACCTGTACCTGAAAATCAGGTTGCAGTGGTTCGGGCAAATACCAGTAAAATGCTATCAGAAATTTCGGCAAGTTCAGAACTTGTAGAAAAATTCCAGAAACAATGGGAGCCAGTGCTTGAAGCGCAAACCACAACCTCAGCAACTGGTCAGAAAGCAAGTGTAAAATTAGACCCTTTGGCTGGGGAAAATCCAATCGAATTTTTTGATGACGGTACTGGGCATTTGAACAAAGCACTGTTCCTTGAACTGGCTCAAAAAAGTGGGGCTTTAAGTACCACAGGACTAAAACCACAATTCAATAGTGGCTTTAGTTTCTGTATTTGGTTTTTCTGTGTAGGATACAATTCTGGTGGCTTGCCTGAATCAAAATTGCTTGACCTATCTGGTGGGTATCAACAGAATTTATCTAAATTTGGAGCTTCTATTCGTGCTTATTACTCTTCTGGGCAATTTACTATTCCCCCATTCACTTCTGGATCTAGTACATCCTACAATCTTGGTTGCGGACCAGCATCTTTTGCAGGACTGGCATGGTGGCACTGGAAGAATTCTCGAGATGCTTGGGGCAATAAACTAAATGTTAATTCACAAGTCGCAGCAACTACCCATACAGACTCGGTGGCACGTTATAACTATTTAGATACTGGCGTGTCATTTGAAAACAATGATATTTTTTATCAAAATCTTCTGAAGCCCAATGGCGCTGGTACGCCACGAATTGCCGAATTAATGGGTACAGCTTCAGTAGGTGCAGATAGTTCAATTTACAATCCTAGTTTCACATGGCCCGACAATGAAGTATTTGGTGGTAGCCAATGGTTACAAGACCAAGGTATGGATTTAAGAATGTATGGTGTTGTTGGTTACAGCAGTTACTTTACCTTTGCCGCAGGTGCAGTGGCAGGTTTGGCATTTGGTCCAGCAGGTAGTTTAGTAGGCGCGACCTTTGGTTGGACAGCCGATGTGTTGTTAAAAATTGGGTTATATACACGAATGGGTCAATTGATTGTGCAAGATATTGGACAAAAAGAAATCCCGTTAATTGCTATTTATAATGTTAATGGCGGCGGAATGGACTTTAACGGACTTCATTACTCGCCAATTCGTGAGTATTCAATC
>JAYWHB010000069.1:0-1799 GCA_043777915.1 Deinococcales bacterium | reverse complement strand
CACTGCCTTTTTTTATCTTTGGGGCATTGCTGCTCTTAAAGAAAAAAGTCGGTTTTGCGGCTCGAGTGCTGCTTGGTGTTTTGGTGATGACGGTGGCGGGCTTGTTGGGAACAGCTTTTTTTGATGCAAAATTAGCAGGGAGTTTAGCTATAGCCGTGATTACACCGATGAAAGTGGTTACGCCATTGGCTTTCTTGTTGATTGCTTTTTTGGGCAGTCTGGGCTTAGAAATCTCGCTTGGATGGCAGCGCACCCGAATTGCTCGAGCCGCCGCCCGAATCACCAGTTTGGGGATGCTTTCGGCTGCCAGTGCCACGGGCGCAGCCGCCAAAAAAGCCAAGGACGCGACCAACCGCCTCAGTCTGCAAATTGCAGCACGGCGTGGGTTCGACAGCGCCAGCCGCGACATTGCTGAATTACAGGATTTATACACGGGTTCAAGCGATTTATCTTCTTGGAAACGAGAAATTGACCGCAGTAGCGACGCGATTAACGATGCCGACGAAGCGCGTTTAATTGGTTTACGAGACGAAGCTGGTTCGTTTCGTTCCAGAGTTTCAGCTTTTACCCAAGCTCGAGGTAAAGACATCACTCAGAATTTGGCACTCGAGGACGTTGGCGCATTACTGTTAATAGATGAAGCCCGTAAGCAATTATTAAACCCCGTATTGAGTAAAAATGCCGCCGCGATTGCGCTCGAGGATGTGCGTCGGGCGTTACAACTCGAGACCAAAGCCGTCGAGGAAACCGAACGCAAATTGGTACGTGAACGCGATAACGCCAGCCGCGCCTTAAGTGCGGCGCTTCGTCCGATGGATTTACGGCTTGAACTTGAACGACACGAAGAGCGTTTGGAGCGCAGTAAACAATTGCGGGTTAAGTGTGAGCATCTGCTGACACGGGTTGCACCGCTTGCTGGTTGGCATGAATTTATCGCTCGGCTCGAGAATCGTGGGGAAGCCGATGTGCTTGGGTTTATCAAGAACCTCGAGTCTAGTTTGCAAAATGGTTTAGCCGATGTGCTGCCAGAATTACCGCACTGGACAAGCGATTTGGATACGCTCGAGCGCAATTTGGCTGCCCAAGCTGTGGCAGTTGAACAAACCCAAATAGTCTGGGATGAACTCGATAAAAAAAGCCAAGCCGAAGTGGTCTACAATGCCACTTTTGAACTCGAGTACCCCAATGGGCAGTTTGTGTCTGGCGAAGATGCACACCGAGTCATTCGTGGTTTAGAAACAGTGGACATCGGACTCGAGGACGACGAAGATGCTGCCCCATGGCAAGAATCCACATGGGTGTCGCCTGCCGAACGTGCAGCCCAGAAAATGGAAGCCGCTCGAGTAGCCCGCGAAACCCTTTCTGGGGAACAAGATGCTCGAGTCAGACGTGCCAATGGTTTACAGCAAAACACCGAACGTAATTTTCAGGACAACAACGGTATCGCCCCCGGAATTGCGGATAGTGGTGTTGGCGAACGTCTGCGTTTTGACCCAAGTAAAGCCGTTGGTGCAATCCCGATTCAAGTTCCCAGCACGGCTTTTCTTGACCCAATGCAGGTCTCGGGGATTGACATGGTGGCTTTTGACCGAGCAGCAAGGGAACGCGGCGCGATTCTCGATGAGTGCTTCAAAAACTTTGGGGTTAATGCCAAAGTCCTGACCTTTGCTCGCGGACCAACCGTCACCCGCTTTGAAGTCGAACCTGCACCCGGCGAAAAAATTGCTCGAATTGCCAGTCTACAAAACGATATTGCTCGAGTCTTATCGGTCGGCGGAATTCGTTTAGAAGCCCCTGTT
>JAYWHB010000068.1:0-1800 GCA_043777915.1 Deinococcales bacterium | reverse complement strand
GTCTAAAAACTGAATGGTTGCACCGCTTGAATTGTCTGCCTCGAGTAAAAAGGTATCGGTGATATTGCCCGTGTTACGGATGGTATTGACAAAACTTAGGCTGATGCCGCCGGGGACATTGCTGATGTTTTGAGCGTCGGTTTTGTTGCTGTCATCGCCACTGCGGGCAATCGTCCAAGTGCGCCCAGTGGTGGGTTCAGTCCATGTGTACCGCCCCGTCACCAAACGGTCTTTGGGCATGATACTGATGTTGCTGCGCTCAAAAACACTGGAAATGGTTTCGTTGGATAAGACCGTGCGGCGGGTGTCGCTGCTGTTGTTGTACTCAAGTTGTGCCAAATTGCGAATTCTCGAGCCACCTTCAACACTTTCTAAGACCCGAACCGTAAAAGAAAGCATAAAACTCGAGCCAGTCGCCAGCACATCTTCGCTTAGACCATTTGCTACATTGGAATCCCGTAAGAGTACACCAATCGCTTCGGCTCGAGGGCTAGAAATGGCGCTCCAAGTGCTGCCAGTACGATAAATGATGGAGTAACCATAAGCTGTGCCTGTGCTGGCGGTGGCTACTCGGCTGACTTCAAGGGCTGTACCAAGCGGCAAGTTGTCGCTCAGTAAAATTCCGTCGGTCAGAATACCGTCTATGTTTACGACCCGAGGCACACTTCGGGCAGCACGTTGCCCAATGTTTGCACCAACAATTTTATATTCAATCAGCCCATTGAGGTCGGGTTCGGTGGCACTTTTAGCGAGGCTTGGGGCTGCGTCACGCACCACACCAATACTGCCGAGGTTATTGTTGTCCCAAACGCTTAAGTCACTCGAGCGGGCTTCTAACTCGAGTCTTGCGATGGCGTTATTGCTGATTGTATTGGGGATAATACCAGTCACAAAAACATTGATTTTTTCGCCAGCCGTCAAACGAAGCGGGGCGAGGATAACTGGCTCGGCTGGGTCAAAGACAGCGTTACCATTGGCATCTCTAAAAAGTTGTAGATTCTCGAGATTGTAGTCGTCAGAATTATCTTGAATTGCCGTCAAGCTAATTACATCGGCGGTGTTGCCAAGGTTTTCTAGGGTATAGACAAGGGTTGCACTCGAGCCGGGATTGCCGATGCGTTGGTTGCTTGGAGCGATGGGAAGCGTAAAATTAGTGCTGCTTGAACTGATATTTCCAGCGTCTGGAATCAGGTTAATTGCAAAAATAGGTCTGATAACGGTTGATGCCACATTGGACAGTGCCGAATAGATTTTGCCATCGTCGGCTACATAACTTAAAACGGCTTGATTCTCAATTTGTGTTCCTGCCACGGTTGCGCGTTGGGCATGGGCAGTTGTAAAAAAAAATATCACCAGCAAACAACAAAACCAAGCCCCGAGTTGTTCTCGAGTCAATTGGCTTTTTGTTGTCGGTAAGGCATTCATTTCATTTCCTTAAATAATCAAAAGTTCGGTAAGTTCTTGAATTTTCGTTTCAGGGACACATTTAGATTTTGTAGGGGCAGACCCCTGTGTCTGCCCTGTAGGACGATATATCTTGAATTTCTTCTGAGAAAGTGACCGAACTATTGTAAATAATTAAATGGCTACGTTCTTCAATGACCCGCTCCCACTGGAGAAACCCACGGGAGCGAACAGAGTGCGCCCTGTGCGGAGCGTCTCGAGATGAGTTTTGCCCCCACAAAAGCTGTGGGGGCATTTTTGGTGTTAGCGAACACTGACCACAAAACTCACGGTCAAGGTCACACCATTTGGGAAAGCATTGACTGGAGTCGAGGCTGGGTTGGTAATCACAATGCG